>NZ_JAASUI010000002.1:300000-499068 GCF_014224155.1 Listeria cossartiae subsp. cossartiae
TGAGGTCAAAGGTATCGGTGCGATGAAACGCGATAAATATGGCGCTGAATTCTTGGCCGTTTTGCAAGAAGAGGCAGCGAAATAAGATAGAAGAGAGGGTTTTGACAGATGACAAAAACATTAGTGCTGGCAGAGAAACCGTCTGTCGGGAAAGATATTGGCCGAGTATTAGGTGCCAAACAAGGTAAGAATGGCTATTTAGAAGGCAGTAAATATGTAGTAACTTGGGCGCTAGGACACCTTGTTACGTTAGCGGATCCAGAGCGCTACGACTCCAAATACAAAAGCTGGAACATGGAAGATTTACCAATGCTTCCAGAAAAAATGAAACTAGAACCAATCAAGCAAACGAGAAAACAATATGAAACGGTTAAAAAGTTAATGAACCGCACCGATATAACAACCATCGTTATCGCAACCGATGCCGGTCGAGAAGGAGAATTAGTAGCTCGCTGGATTATTGATTACGCGAAAATCAAGAAACCGCTAAAAAGACTATGGATTTCTTCTGTAACCGATAAAGCAATACGTGAAGGCTTTGAACACTTAAAACCTGGGAAAGCATACGAAAACTTGTATCACTCCGCTGTTGCCCGTTCTGAAGCTGACTGGGTAGTAGGCATCAATGCTACACGTGCGCTAACGACAAAATATAATGCACAACTATCTTGTGGCCGTGTGCAGACGCCGACCCTTGCAATGATTCAACATCGTGAAGAAGAAATACGCAACTTTAAACCGCGTGAATACTACGGAATTACTGCGCTAACGGAGCAAGAATGTTTCACGTGGAACAATGGACAAACGTTTGATAAAGCGTTAGCCGAGAAATTAGTGAAGTCTTTACAAGGTGAAAATGCGGTAATTACGGATGTTTCCATGAAAGAAAAGAAGACTTTTTCACCAGGATTGTACGATTTAACAGAACTACAACGCGATGCCAATAATCGATATGATTTCTCAGCTAAAGAAACTCTAAATATTATGCAAACATTATATGAGCGCCATAAAATATTAACGTATCCGCGTACAGACTCGCGCTTTATTTCAACAGATATCGTGCCAACGCTAAAAGAACGCTTGGCTGCGTGCGGTGTGGGTGAAAATGCGAAAGCTGCTCGTCAAATCAGCGGGAAACCAATCAAAGCGAACAAATCATTTGTCGATAACAGCAAAGTAAGTGACCATCACGCTATTATCCCAACCGAGCAACCCGTTTCACTTGGAGATTTAAGTGATAAAGAACGGAAAATTTATGACCTTGTTGTCAAACGTTTCCTAGCAGTGCTTTCGGACCCATATATTTACGAGGAAACTTCAGTTAAAGCCAAAATTGGCCAAGAAGACTTCACTTTAAAAGGGAAAGTTGTTAAATCGCTTGGCTGGAAAAGCATTTACGGGGAAGCGCGCGAACCGGATCAATTAACCAAAATGCAAAAAGGCGACAAAATCCCAGTTAAACGAGTAAATTTAGAAACCGGCAAAACGAAACCTCCAGCAAGATTTAACGAGGCGACGTTACTTTCTGCAATGGAAAATCCATCTAAATACATGGAATCCTCCAACAAAGCGCTAGCGAAAACACTTGGCGAAACTGGCGGACTTGGAACTGTTGCAACCCGTGCAGACATCATCGAAAAGCTATTCAATAGTTTCTCATTAGAAAAACAAGGCAAGGATATCCAAATTACTTCTAAAGGACGTCAATTACTCGAATTAGTCCCGGAAGATTTAAAATCCCCAGAGCTAACGGCGCGCTGGGAACAAAAACTATCTAAAATCGCAAAAGGTGAACTTGATTATCGTAAATTCACTGCAGAAATGCGCGATTACGCCAAAAAAGCAGTAACCGAAATCAAGCAAAACGATAAAAAATTCCGTCACGATAACATTACATCGCAAAAATGTCCGGATTGTGGCAAACCGATGCTAAAAGTAAAAGGCAAACGCGGCACAATGTTAGTTTGTCAGGACCGTGAATGTGGTCACCGTGAATCCGTTTCAAGAACGACGAATGCTCGCTGCCCGAATTGCCACAAACGTATGGAAATGCGTGGCGAAGGAGACAAGCAGATTTTCGTGTGCGCTTGTGGACACCGTGAAAAACTGTCTGCATTCCAACAACGTCGCGATAAGCAAAAAAATAAAAACGTATCCAAAACAGATGTAGCTAAATTCATGAAGAAACAAAACAAGCAAGAAGATGAACCATTTAATAATCCAATGGCAGAAGCACTTGCAAAACTAAAGCTAGATAAATAAGCATAAACAAAGCGACCCACTCAATCTGAGTGGGTCGCTTTGTTTGACATAGTCCCTCGTATACGAAACAATAAAATGGCAATCAATATCAAAAAGGAGATGTTTCACGTGAAACATAATCGATTAATAATTGAAACAGATATTCCAGCAAAAATGCGCGATGGGGTGACTTTATATGCAGATATTTATCGTCCGGCAGATGAAGGCACGTATCCAGTTTTACTAACGAGATTGCCGTACAGCAAGTCATATGGGCTACATTTTATTCGTCCTAATATTTTAGCGGAGCAAGGCTATATTGTTATTGTTCAAGATGTTCGTGGCAGATACGCATCAGAAGGGGAATTTGTCCCGTACATAGCGGAAGTGGACGATGGTTATGACACAATTGAATGGGCGGCTAACCTACCTTATTCTAATGGTGATATCGGCATGTTCGGTTTGTCATATTACGGCTACACGCAAATTCTAGCCGCGTTAAGTGGTAACACGCATTTAAAAGCAATTGCTCCGATTATGGCGCAAAATAGCATGACGGATGTATTCAATGATCATGATGGCGCGCTGGAATTAGGCATGTGGGAAACATGGAATTTAGAATCAATGCTTCCAAATCTACTAACGCGTAAATACAATACACGTGAAGAATTAGAAAAAGCTGCCAACAACTTAATGAAAAATCTAGATAATATAGATGAACTATATAAATTTAAACCATATAAGGATTGGCCAGCAATTGGTCAGAAAGAAATGCCTTATTTTTCAGAGCTGCTAAATTATGAACCAACCCACAACCACTGGCAAAAAATCGATGCAAAAAGCAATTATGATAAAATCAATATACCCGGACTCCATGTTGCCGGTTGGTACGACTGCTTTTTAGATAAAACCATTGCTAATTTCCAAAATGGTCACCACCGTGCTCTTGGTGATAAACTCATCATTGGGCCTTGGACACATGCCAATTTCGGCCAAATGATTGGTGACCGTGACTTCGGAATGGCAGCTACCAAATGGGGCGAAGCAAATATGCACGCGCGGCATCTGGAATGGTTCAATCATTGGCTAAAACAAGAGCCACTCCCTGAAACAGCCCCGATAAACTACTTTGTTATGGGCTTAAATGATTGGAAAACCGCAGACACTTGGCCACCTCAAAATACCGATTTTACCCCACTTTATTTTAAAACTGGTGAAGTAACGGCTGAATTTACGCCACCAAAACAAACCTCAGAAGTAAACTTTACTTACAACCCAGAAAATCCAGTCCCTTCAAATGGCGGGGGAACGCTTCATAAAGAACTACACGCCGATGGTCCACGTGATCAGCAGCACCTAGAACTTCGGGATGATATTCTTTGCTATACAACGGCGCCACTAGAAGCAGATTTGGAAGTAACTGGACCAGTCCAAGTGAATTTATGGGCGAAAACAGATGCCCCCAACACAGATTTCACCGCTAAACTAGTAGATGTTTTTCCTGATGGCACCGCGTTTAACCTAGCAGACGGAATTATTCGCGCGAGTAAACAACACGGTGATCAAGTCCAAAATAAGATTAACGAATACACCATTGATCTATGGGCAACGAGCAACTTATTCCAAAAAGGTCATCAAATCCGCATCGAAATATCTTCTAGTAATTTTCCGCGATTTGACCCGAATCCAAACACTGGCGATAGTTTCATTAATTCCACCGAAAGCCAAATCGCGCACCAAACCATTTACCATAGCCCGGATTACCCATCGCATATCCTTTTGCCAATTTCTCGCTAGAAAACGGACTTTTGGGCGAAAAGTTTTATATACGACACTGCTAAATCATGGTAAAATATGAAAGTATCCGCCAAAAAAATGAAATCTATTTCAAAAAGGGAATTTTTAAAGTAGATTTCTTTATTAAAATATAGATAAAATGAGCCAACAGTTTGCTCAAATGAAGGAGAAGTTGCAGTGAAAAACATAATGAAAAAGACAGGGATTGCAATCATGGCAGCATCCCTCGCAGTGAGTGGCTTCTTAGTAAGTCCGAAAGCAGCACAAGCCGCAGAAGCACCAAACGTAAATGCAAATGCAGCAATCGCAATTGAAGAGAGTACTGGAAAAATTTTATATTCAAAAGACGCTGACAAGCTAATGGGTATCGCATCCATGACGAAAATGATGGATGAATATTTACTACTGGAAGCAATCGATAAGGGACAATTAAAATGGGACGATAAAGTAACCATTTCTGAATATGCGTTTAAAGTTTCCCAAGACACATCACTATCGAACGTACCGCTTAGACTTGGTGAAGATTATACGGTGCAAGAATTATATGAAGCGATGGCAATCTACTCTGCAAACGGCGCAGCAATTGCGCTTTCTGAAAAAATTGCAGGATCTGAAAAAGATTTTGTTGACGCGATGAACAAAAAAGCAGAAAAACTCGGATTAGGTGAGCACAAATTTGTTAACTCGACTGGTCTTAACAATGAAGATTTAAAAGGCGAGGAACAAGTAGGTGGGCCAAAAGACGAAAATCAAATGACGGCGCGCGGTATGGCGAAGTTGGCGAAACACTTAATTGATGATTATCCAGACGTACTAAAAACAGCAAGCATCACGAAAAAAGAATTCCGCAAAGGCACATCAGATCAAATTGATATGTCCAACTGGAACTGGCTACTACCAGGCCTAATTTATGGTCGCCAAGGTGTAGATGGTTTGAAAACAGGGACAACTGATTATGCTGGAATGTGCTTAACTGCAACAGCTGTGCAAGATGGCATGCGTGTTATCACAGTCGTTCTTCATGCAAACGGCGGAGCACCTGGCGCACATACAAGTGCCCGTTTTGACGAAACTAACAAAATGCTCGACTACGCTTTTAACAATTTTAAAGTAAAAGAAGTACAAAAAGCAGGCTCTAAAGTGAAAGATCCTTCTACGCTCGCAGTAAATAAAGGCAAAGAAGATACAGTTGGACTTGTGACAAAAGACGCTGTGAAGCTAGTTGTACCTAAGAACGACAATTCACCTAAACTAAACACAAAAGTAACGCTAAAAGAGAAAAAAATCGAAGCACCCGTTGAAAAAGGTACGACAGTCGGCGAAATGGAAGTATCTCTAAAAGATGGAGATGACCTAGGCTACCTTGACGGAAAACAAACCGAAACAATCGACGTACTAACTGCCAGCGACGTTGAAAAAGCAAACTGGTTCATGCTTTCCGCTCAAGCAGTAGGCTCCTTCTTTACAGGTATTGGAAGTTACGTTTCTAATGGCGTGCAAGGTTGGTTTAATTAAGAAATTATACGTGAATTTACAGATTTTATGATTTTTTAAGAAGTTTTATTAATAACGATGTTCCGTATTTTTTATGAGGATATGGACGGGAAAGGTAGCATTCTGCGGAGTGCTACCTTTTTTTGTGTGGTGAAAGGTTAGGCGGGGACTTGTTTTTATATTCTCTGAAATAGGGATTATCCGAGAATAGGGTTTAACATGTTGAAAGAGAAAATTAATAATCGAAAGTACAAATGTGACAGAAAATTGAACGTTGCTAGAAGCATATAAAATTGGCCTTTTTTTATGATATACTTGCTGAGATTGTGATAAGACGGGGGTTTTAGGATGAGGAAATTATTGAAAAACAAGAAATTTTGGATAGTCTTGGTAATGCTTTTAGTATTGATTGTAGTACTTTTATTAGTACTTCAAAAATGTACACATGATGAAAAAGAGACGAAACCATTAGAAGTGGAGCAAGATTTCAAGCGGAATTACGCGAAATGGTCAGATTTGAAATTGAATGGAGACATTTGTAATCCAGCTTATTTAGCGGAGTTGCGGGAGATGGAGAAAGATTTTCAAACTATTTATGCAGATGCTAAAAAGCCGAAAGTGTGGGATGGTTTATCAAAAAAAGACCAGACCATTTATACGGCTTATGGAGATGTAGGATCAGAGCTGAAAACGATGAATGATGCAATCGAGGCGCAGGAATATAAACAAGCGCAGCAAGTTCTGACAAAGATTTTAGAGATAGAAAAAGGTGTAAAGCAATAAACTGAGACAGAAAAGGGAGACAGAGATTACATATGAAAAAGGGCATAAAGATTTTATTGGTTACATTACTTTTATTTCCGATGCTGCCGTGGCAATTTGTGCAAGGTGCGGTGAACGCGGAAAGTGAGTTTGGAAATTATTATGGAAAACAATTAGCCTCACAAGATAAGGTGACTGTGGCAGACTTAAATGAGGATGCGCAGAAGCAATTAAAGGATGAGAATCCGCCGAAAGATACAACACTTGATGAGGATTTAAGTGATAAAAACGCAGATGCGGTTCGTTTATTTGATGCAGAGACGCCAAATGTGACAGAAACTTTGGCAGAAGAGGCATCAACTGCTGGAATGGAAGAGGCAGTTGCGGAACGGACGGAAAATACGAAGACCTTTGTAAATAAGGAAACTGGTGAAGGAGAAACATATTATTTTACGGAACCAGTACATTTCAAGAACGACGATGGCAAGTGGGAAGATTTTGATGCCACGCTAGTAAAAGATGGCGAAAAAACATGGTCGGCAAATGAAACGGCTAGAGAAATTACGACGCCAAAAGTGGTGACGGAAGATGCGATGCCAACGCTTAAATTAGATGGTGCAAATGTGGCAGTTCGTCCAAGTGGCGAGGCTGATTTGGAACAGGTTGTAGCGAAGGATAACCGAATTATGTATGCGAGTGAAGATGCTAAGACAGAACCGTTTACGATGGAGGCGGACAGTTTTGGGATGGAGCTCGGGCAGTATGTGAAAGCGGGAGACGATTCGGAACAGCAGGTTACATTTGATTTGACGGTTCCGGATGACGTGACCTTGAAAGACGATGAAAAACGTGCGGCGACTTTAATTTACCGCGGTGAAGACCTAATTGGTGCGATTCCAAGCCCAGTTTTAGAAGATGAAACGGGATCTGTAATTGATACGTTAACCGCGAAAACGGTGAAAACGGAGACCGGCTATCAGTTGCAAGTCGCGAAGCTCAGTACGAAAAAAGTGACGGGTAATTTAGCTAAAGTCGCTGTTTCATTTGTGAGCACAAAAATTACAAATGGAATTCAGGCTACTAGTTTGCGTCAGTACCGAGATGATGTGGCGTACTCTTTTCAGCCATACATGTATATCGGCTATGATGATGGGAATAACTCTGGAACGGAGGGGGCAGCCCATTTTATTACGTATGGTGTGGTGAAAGTACCTGATAGTGAAATTAAGAAAATTGGCACAAACCGTGAAATTGAATCGGCGGAGTTGTCGCTTTATAGAAGAGGGACGCAAGGCTTCTGGGGAGACCGTGCCAAAGATAGTAAAGGAAACGTTGTGAAGCGTTTATTTGAAGTGCATGGAATTACAAAAGACGTTGGTAATATTGATGATTTAACATATGGTAAATTTAAAAGTCTTGGTTTTCCGTATGGTCCACCTGCAAACGTAGACGGTAAAGAGACATATATTGGGAAAATTGATGATGCGAATCGACGTATTTCCTTTGATATTACAAACGTTGCGAAGGATTGGGTAAATGGCGGCAAAAACAACGGAGTGATTGTAAAAACGGCAAAAGTGAATTCTTTTGAAATGCCATATTCGCAAGCTGATATATTTGCTGCGCCTAAATCTGGCGTGACGAGCGAGTCGCCATATGTGGTATTTAAGCACCGCGAGCGTCCGCCGATTGATGCGGATATGCCACTCAAGGATACGAAGCTCTATTTGCGCCCGTTTGTCAGCGCGAATAATGATGGAAAACTTGATTTTACAGCACTTGGAATGGATGGCGTGGGTCGTCCTGATGCAAAGATTAATTATAAAATTATCGATACATCAGATAATAAAAAGGTAACATTTAGCGGGACAGATCCGTCGATTGGTCGAGATTATTTATTCCCGAATTATCCAAAGCTAAATAGTGAAACGCAGGAATACCGCGAGTTGATGAGTAACTGGCAGACAAACACACTACTTTTAAAAGGTGTTTTGAAAGAGAATCATTTGTATCAAGTGGAAGCGGAAATTAAGGATGGAAATGAATCGGTAAGTAAGAAATATGATACGTTCCAGATTTATAAGGTGACAGGGCTAGACTCGTTGCCACGTCTACTGAAATTTTACGGGATTGCTAATAAGCGGTCGCAGTTTATGCTGGATAATAATATGAAGGATGAATTGCTCGTTCAAGGGAATGTAGTGTTTATTCGGAATCCGCAAAAAAACGCTGGTAAAGCCTATCAGTCGGGAAATTACGATACGGCAGATAAAATGCGACTTGATGCGCTAGCTATAGGGCGCGGCAAGCATTGTACTTTTGGCTATGAACCGATTAATTTTGATAGTGGGAACTTGCTTTATAATATGGAAGATGCGAAATGGTTTGATTTCGATGAGCAGCAGACGATTACGCGGACATACAATTCGATGGCTCAAGGTAAAGACAGCCCAATGGGACGAAACTGGACCTTTAATTTGACGGACCAGTTAGGTTTCTTAGAAGACGGTGCAGTGATGTTGGCGCGCTCAGATGGTGGGAGTGTGTTCTTTGAGAAGCAGTCAGACGGAACTTTTGAGATAGAGGAAGATGAGCCACTTGAACTTTCGAAAAAAGTGAATAAAGACGGCGCGCGTGAATTTGAGGTTGTGGATTTAGAAACAGGAAACATCTCTCTTTTTGCTGCGAACGGTCAACTTTTAAAAGTCACAAGTAAGGCTGGAAATGTAACGAATTATACGTATAACGCTGATGGTGAATTGGTGAAAATGGTCACTGGCTCTGGAAAAGTGTTGCAGTATGCATGGGATGCGGATGGACACTTGAAGGAGATTGTATTACCTGATGGCGGGAAATTGGCTTATTCATATGATGAAGATGGAAACCTAACGAAAGTGGTGGACCAAACTGGGAAAGCAATTACCTACCAGTATGATTCAGAACACCATATGACATCTTATAAAGATAATGATGGGAATTTATTAATTAAGAATACATTTGACGCGGAAGGTCGGGTAACGGAACAGACAGACGGAGAAGGCAATACTGCCACACTGAAATATGAGTCCGGAAAAACAACGACAACCGATTTCAATGGCAATAAGAAAGTAGTTTATTTTAATGACCGCTTGCAAACGACAAAGATTGAGTATGCCGATGATACGACGACAGAAAATAAATATAACGACCAGCATCAGTTAGTCGCTTCTGTAGATCAGCTGGGGAATACGACTACTTTTGAAAATGATGCAAATGGAAACCTGACGAAAACAGTATATCCAGACGGAACAACAGAAACGAACGAATTTGACGCGAAAAACCAATTAATCCGAAAAATAGATAGCCGTGGCGGCGTAACGAGCTACGCATACGATTCCAAAGGCAATGTTGTGCAAATAACTGCACCAAACGGAGGGGTACAAAAATTTACGCATAATGAAGACGGTCAAGTAGTTTCAGAAACAGATGCGAATGGCGCGGTAACAAAGACTGCCTATGATGCCAAAGGAAACCCGACAAAAGTAACAGATGGTCGTGGCAACGAAACAACCTATGCCTATGATAGTTTGTCGATGTTGAGTAGTATTACAGACGCAAATGGCAAGTCAGAGAAATATGAACGTAATGCACGCGGCGAGCTAGTGCGTGAGTGGAACGCAAATGGCGCAGCGATGACTTACGCCTATGATACAAACGGCAATAAGATAAGCGAAACTGATTTGAATGGCAACAGCACTACTTTTGAATATGATGCTTTTGACCGTGTGATTAAGGAAACGAATCCACTCGGCGGGGTGACAAAATACAAATATGACGGAAATGGCAATAAAATTAGTGAAACAGACCCACTCGGCAACACGGAGAAATTTAGTTATGATGCGCTAAATAGGCAAATAAAAGTGACTGCGGCGGATGGTGCGGATATTACCTATCACTATGATGCACTTGGTCAAAAATTATCCGAAGAAACCGAAGATGGTCAAAAAACAAGCTATCAATATGATGCAAAATCAGGCTATAAAACTAAAGAAATAGACCCACTCGGCAATGAGACAAATTATGCCTATGATGCAGATGGAAATGTCACGAAAATCACGTATCCAGATGGCACAACCGAAGAATTCAGCTATGATGCAATGGATAATATTACACGCTTCGTCGATCAAGCTGGCAACGTTCAGACATACGAATTTGATGCGAACGGAAACACGACAAAATTAAAAGAAGCCGGGCGTGTTTCGACATATACTTACGACGAGAATGGCAGCGTAACCTCCGAACAAGATGCAGCTGGTGGCGTGAAACGTTATAGTTTTGACAAAGTCGATCAAGTACAAATCGAAACCGACGAGCTTGGCGAAAAGACGCACTATGTATACGATGCAGATGGAAATGTCACAAAAATCACAGACGGTAATGGCCACGCTATAACAATGGCATATGACAATGCAGGTAACGTGATTCGCCAAACGGACGCAGAAGGTAACACTACAAAATACACCTATAATGCGCTCAATTTAGTTGAAACAGAGATTTCACCAACAAACGATATCACACAATATCGCTATAACAAAAATGGTAATTTAATTACAGAAATAGACCCGTACGGCAACGAAACAAACTATCACTACACAAAAACAGGCGAAGTTTCTGAAATTATTGATGCTCTGAGAAACAAAACAACTTACGATTACGATAATCGTGGAAATCTGACAACAAGTACCGATCCGCTAGGCCGAAAAACTACTTATAGTTATGATATGGCGGACCGTGTCACTGAGCAAAAAAATCCAGACGGCACTAAAGCAACTTACACTTACGACAAAATGGACAGATTGTTAGAACAACAAGATAATACAGGTCAAAAAGAAAGCTACACATACAACGCAATTGGTGATGTAACACGTGTTGCTGACCGCAAAGGACGCAGTGAATCCTACAGCTATGACACATTCGGCAATGTCAGCAGTAAAACAGACATGCGAGGCAATAAAACGAGCTACGAATACGATGCAGCCAATCGCCTAGTGAAGCAACAAAACCCAACAGGCAAAGCGCAAAGCATTGAATACAACAAGCGCGGCGACATCACATCCGAAGTTTTACCGAATAGTGGCAAGTACACTTATAATTACGATGCAGAAGGTAATTTGCTGTCCGAAACAAACCCACTAGGCGAAACAACGAGCTACCAATACAACGGCAACGACGAGCTGATTACGACAACGAATCCAGCGGGTGCTAAATCAAGCGTAACCTACGATGCTAATGGTAATGTCACAGCAGTTACCGATGAAAATGGCGGCACAACAAAACAAACTTTCGACGCAACAGGTTTAGTAACAAGCCAAATAGATGCAGAAGGAAATAAAACACAATTCGGCTATGACCAATTAGGACGCCTAACAACCGAAATTGATGCAGCTGGATTCAAACTCCTGAACAGCTATGACGCAGCGGGACGCCTTATCAAGGAAACAGATAAGCGCGGTAACACAACGAAATATACGTACGACAAAGCAGATAACATTTTGACAGTCAAAGAGCCTTATGGAACTACGTCGACATTTAAATACGACCTACGTGGCAACATCACCGAAGAACTTGATGCAAATGGTAATGCGACAACATATAGCTATGATAAAGACGATCAACTTTTATCTAAAACGGACCCGATTGGCTATAAACAAAGCTACAAGTATAACGAATACGGCGACCTTATCGAAGAAAGTGATAATCAGCAGAAAAAAGCAATTGCCAGCTATACTTATGACAAATTTGGGCAACAAAGTACGAAAAAAGACATCCAAGGTCGAATCACGCGCTACACGTACGACGATACCCAGCGCATGACTCAAATTACGTATCCTAACAAACTTTCTGTCGGCTATACGTACGATAAACTGGACCGAGTTACTGGAATGCGCGATGTTCGTGGTAATGATACTAAAATTCAATATGACAAAGTCGGCAACGTTACCTCCATGATTGACCCAGGTAACCAAGTCTACAAATACACCTACGACAAAAAAGGCAACATGACCAAAGAAATCGACCCACTCGCAGCAAGCACAGAATATCGTTACAATAAAAACGACCAAGTTATCAGCATCAAAGACCCAACAAACGCAATAACTAAATACCAATATGATGCGCGTAACTTGCTAACTTCTATTACGGATGCCAAAGGTCACACAACAAAAATGGCCTACGATGGCAACGAGAATCTTAGCGAAACAACAGATGCAAAAGGTAACAAAGAACGCTTCCAATACGACTCACTAGATCGCATGACAGCAGCACAAAACCGACTAGGACAAAAATCAACTTACACTTACGATAAAGTAGATAACGTCACGTCAATCAAAGACGCCAAAGGTTTTGTCACAAAATATAGCTACAATGATCGCAGTGACCTCGTTAAAGAAGTAACACCAGAAGGCAAAACCGAAAAATACGAATACCAACTAGACGGTTCCTTGAAGTCTAAAACCAAGCCAGATGGTGAAAAAACAACTTATAAATACGATGAACTAAACAATTTAGTCGAGCAACAATTTGATGGTGGTAGCTACAAATACACCTATGACAGCAATGACGATGTAAAAACCGCTACATCAAAAGACGGAACATCCGAGTTTACTTATAACAAATTCGGTGATGTACTATCAGTCAAAGATGCAAACGGTGAAACATTGAAATACGAATACGATACAATCGGTCGCAAAACAGCGCTCATTTATCCAGATAACACGCGTGTATCTTACCGCTACAATGACGCCAACTTGCTAACCGACGTAATCGAATCAGACGGCAAGAAAACCAGCTACACATACGACGCGAACGGCTTGCCACTAAGCATTCATTACAGCAATGGCACAACGACGAGTTATAAATACACAGCAACTGGCGAAACCGAACAAGTCATCACCAAAAATAAAGCCGGAGAAACCATCGCATCATTTGACTACAACTACGATGAAAACGGTAATGTAGCCAAAGAAACCATCAATCAAAGTGGCGAAAAACAAACCAAGAGCCACACCTATGATGCCGATGACCAACTGACCGAAACAACAATAACTAAAGGCGAAACAACCGAAAAAATTACGTATATCTATGATGCTAACGGCAACCGAAGCAAACTATTACGTAATAAAAACGGTAAGAAAACCACCGAAGACTATCATTACGACGATGACAACGCACTTGCAATGATTAAAGCAGATGGTGATGAAGACACAACCTACACGTATGACAAAAACGGTAACATTACCAAAAAAGCCTTACGAAGTGGTAAAGTAGAAACATACACGTACAATGGCGAAAACCAACTGATTCAATCCGCCGACAACGAAGGCAATCAGACGACATACACATATGACGCATTTGGTAATCGCATAGGCAAACAAACTATCACAGACAAAACCAAGTCCTTCAAAGGATCGCTCAGTGAATGGATTACAGAATACGACCAAGATAGTCAAAAAGGTAAAACAACACTAGCGGGACAACTAGAAACCCGCGCCAAAGAAACGTCTAAAGGCTGCCCAGCATACGCAGAAGCAAGCAAAGATACAACTACTAAAAAGGGTATCCAAGGCAAAACGAATCTTAAAGCCAGTGACAGTAGCCAGCGCACTACGAAACTGAATCAAACAGTCGGCTACCAAACAGTAAACACCATTCGCTACGTTAACGATTTAACCCAAGAATACACCCAAGTCGCCCAGCTTAACGAGACGACAGCAGATGACGGCGAAACAAGCACCACCAAGACCGCTTTCCGCTTTGGCGATGACAACCAAATAATCGGTACAGACGAAGAAAGCTATCACGAAAACGGTCTAAGCGACATCGCAACAACATCAGACGGCGAAACAAATACCGACTACGACTACACCGACTATGGCACCGCACTTGCGACAGCCCCAGTGGCGAATCAAATCGGTTACCGCGCGCAAATGCACGACACAAGCGACACGCAAAACCTACGCGCCCGAAATTATGATACAAACACCGGTCGTTTCCAACAAGCCGATAATTACAGAGGAGCCTTAGACGACCCCCGTAGCCAAAACCGCTACATTTACGGCGTCAACAACCCAATGTCATTCGGAGATCCAAGCGGAAACATACCAAAATGGCTCAAAAAAGCAAGCAAAAAAGCTAAAAAAGCCGTGAAAAAAGTAAGCAAAGGCGTTAAAAAAGTAAAAAATGTCGTCAAGAAAACTGTTGAAAAAGTAAAACGCGTTGTGAAAAAAGTACAAAAAGCCATCAAGAAAACCACAAAAAAAATCAAACGCGCCGTGAAAAAAGTAACCAAAAAAGTCCAAAAAACAGTGACGAAATTTAAGAAGGCAGCTAAGAAATCGATTAAACAAGTCACGAAAACGGCGAAAAAAGTTTACAAAACAGCCAAAAAAGTGGTTCAGAAAAAATATAACCAAGTCAAACAAACCGTGAAGAAAAAAGTACAAACAGTGAAAAAAGCCGGCAAAAAAGTTATATCTAAAGCAAAAAGCGCAATCAAAACAATTTCAAAAGAAACAAAAAAACAGGTTGTCAAAGCCGCTAATAAGCTGTTAGAAGCTCAAGTCAATAATGCTATTCGTATAGAAAAAACAATGAAATCTATTTGTGAAGGTCTCTCCGTAATAGGCGCAGGTGTGGTGGACGGCTTCGCCAGCGATTTAACTTTTGGCTTAATAGAAACTGTTGGTAAAAATAAAGAAGTATATGGCGACGATAACCGTTATTACGTTGGCAGGCTAATTGCTGATACAGTGAGTGTTTATTTTGGAGTCAGTGCAATAATTGAAGGAGTAGCAATCGGAGGCGCGGGTTTAGCACTAGATACAACGGGAATTGGAGCGCTAATAGGAGTTCCGGCCAATGTAGTAGGATTGACTATGGTTATAGGGGGTACAGTTCTAACAGCCAGCGGAGCAATGAATTTTGGAAAAGATGCAATGGATTTGTATTCTAATTTTCAAAAAGGGAATGAAAGTAAAGCTGATATATCCCCTTGGATAAAAGATAACAGAGTACCTTTGGACAAAGAAACAATTCTAGCAACATTTAAGAAAACAAAAAATAGAGTGAAGGGTGCGACAGTCTATGAAAAGTCGGGTAAATTTTACCATAGGGATACTTTGCATAAAGGAGGGAGAGCTCATTTAGAGGTATACGATAAAAAAGGAAAACACTTGGGAGAAGCGGATCCTGTTACAGGAGAAATAATTCCAAATACAGCAGATCCAACCAAGAGATTACCGAAATGAGGAAATAATATGCTAATAAAAAAATCTATTACTATTACCGAGAATGATATTTATGAGATAGGAGCTACAAAGGATTATTTAATTATCAATGACAACTATACTGGGATAGTTGTGTATGACAAAGAATGTAATAGAAAATGTAATGTTAAAATTGATGAAAGCCTTATGATTTATCAATTTTATACATCACTTCTGAATAATTTTGTTGTTATTTTCGATGCGGAAAATGAAAAGCTGTATGTTGTGAATTTATTAAATCATACAGTAAAAAATATAGATACAGATACGATGATATTCGATAATTATTATTTTGTGGATGGGGACAATTTTATTTTGAAAGAGGATTTAATGGAGTATACCTTATCGTTTGAGAAGACCAAAATCATTAAGAGACGAGTAATTAGTAAAACGGATAAGCAATATTTATTAGGTAATTATCAAGATGAAAAGGTCTTTAGAGATGAAAAAGGTAGGATGTATTATAGTGACGAAAAACAAAGTGGAGTAGAGTTGTTGGATAATAATATAATTGAAGGCTTTATAGCAACAAATAAAAAGAATATACTAATTTATGATGAATTAAAGCTTTTAACTTATAAAAATTTACAATTCAAAGAGAGATACAGAATTCCCGAGGGATTTATGTTAAGGAAAGCTCTGTTTTTAACCGAAGAGGTTCTGGTTTTACTATTAAATGAGAAGAAGAATATTTTAAAAAGTATAATCCAAACATATCAAATTTAGGCTTACGAAGTTGATGAGGCGCAGCGTTAACCACAAGCAGTGACAACTTATAAAGCGATGATTACGATGTGTCCACGGCCATAGAGAAAGTCTAACAGAGGATGCAATCTTAGTTTGGAATCATATTTGTCAGGTGCTAAAAAAAGATTTGAAAATAAATAAAAAGAAGGTACTTATGCATGGATAAAGCTGATATATTTAATCTAGCGAAATCACTTAATTGTGAATATGAAATTGGGATAAGGTCTGAAATAAATTCTTTTTTTGAATATCAAGAAGATAGTATCTCTAGCTTTGATTTAAAATTTCAAAAAGAAGATAAAACGATAAATAATTATTTTTCTTTAGATGTGAACATGAAAAATTTTAGCTATCAAGCGGCACAAAGCTTGTTCCATCAATTGGTGCAGTTCATTGAGTACAAATCCGCAACTTTTTATATCCAAGAAAAAAGAGCCACTGATATTATGATATATTTATTGTCTGAAACTTCTGAGGGTAAAGGGTTTCTTTTACAGTTGAAAATTCAATAAAGAACGTTTAGAGGAGAATACATCTACAACTCGAATTTAGAAGGTACTAAATTGAATAAAACAATAGTTAAAGCAGAGTTTCGGGTTAGTAGATAGTAATGAATGATTGTATATGTATGATTAGAAAATCCACTTTGAATATTAATGACATTGTGGATTTTCTTTTTTATTGATTTTCAACAGTTGACTATTGATTTTTTTATCCAAGTAAATAATTAAATAAGGAGGATAATTCATGTATAAACTAATTTCTATAGAAGAATCAGTTGCAACAAGAAATTTAGAATTGATAAATTTAAATACAAGTACAATTGATTTATGTTTTGATGATTCAGCTGTAACTAGTTTTAAAAATTTTGATTTCATGGAAATTAATGAAGTATACGATTGTAAAATTTATCTATTTGGGAAATTAGATGATTCGGGAGAGAATTTAACGTACATTAAAGATGTGATAATTGGGAGTAGGAACGTCTCAGAAGTTTCCAACGACAAAGGAGATATATACTATATTGATAAAATATCTACAATTAAGTTTCCTAGCAAGGAAAAACTATTGAATTACAAGTACACTAGAAAAGATATTATTCAAGTAAATGATATTGTTCATCCAGATTTTGAATAAAATTATTGTTGGAAGCTAAATAAAAAAGACTCTCATTCACAAGACTAGTAATCAAGTTGCCGATAGCAAATAAAAGCTAACTGTATTTAGTGTGCAAAATTTTTTGGAGAAAGAAGCGATTCAACTTTGTCGTTTCTTTTTCTAGATTTAAAATTAATTTATAACTCCGAGAAATCAGTGGAGCTAATAATTTCAAATTTGAAAGTAATTCCAAGAATCATTTGAAGAATGTAAAGGCAGCCAATACTCAAAAAGATATGACTGGCAAGGTTGCAGAACCAGCATCGAATGGTTTGAAATTCAGAGAGTATTTGAATGAAGCCGGCGAAATAAAAAACTTTTTCCCTATACTTGATTAATACAACTATAATAATTTAGGAGGAAACAAATGAGTAAAGGTTATCAAATTGCTAGTAATAAAGCTGAAATTGATAGAATAGTATCAACCTATTTTAATTTTATTAATGGTAAATATTTAAAAACAGCATTAAAATGGTTTGCAAATAAAGAAGGATATGGGCAAGAAATAGTTTTTGTTTTTTTCAAAATGACTTTGACGACTATGATATGGCGCAATTACCAAGACCGTTAGATGATAAACATGTTTTAGTTGAATTAGGATTCCCAGCTGTAGAGATTGATCAAATAGCGTACTTAGATTTTAAAACATTTTATGCTTATTTAGATGAGAATGTAAAAAAAGAGGCGGAAAGAAATCCAGAAGGAAATGAGTTTATAGAACTGCTAAAAAAAGTTAAAAGTAGTTTGGAAATATAGCTTTATAAAATAAATAATGCGCTTCTATAGCAGTAATCGGAGTGCCACTCAATATAGCAGGATTAACCATAATCACAGGAAGTGCAGCTTTAATAGCAAGCAGCGGAGCTAACTTTTCCCAAGACGTGAATGATTTGTTTTCGAATATTGAGAAGAATAAAGACAAAGCGAAAAGTGATAAGTCAACAAAAACAGCAGAGGCAACTGGTGGACTTGGAAAGAATATTGAAAATGTTAACCCTTCGGAAATTAGGATTAGTCAAACTTCTGTAAATGGTTCTGATGAAATTATTGCTAGCATGAAAGCAAATGGTTGGAAAGGTGATCCAATTGATGTTGTGAGAATGCCTGATGGTAAATTAACTACTCTTGATAATACGAGAGTTGCAGCAGCTAGAGAGGCTGGAATAGACGTCCAAGCAACGATTAGAAATTATGATGACCTTTTACCACAGGATATGGTTGCAAGATTTACAACACCAAAAGGAGTTCCTAAGACATGAGGGGAAGCTACTGATTTGAGAATCGGTAAACAAAAAGCTAGTTTCAAAAATAATAATCCGAGTGGTTCATTTGATTTAGCGAAAATGAAATAGAAAGTTTAGGTGGTTAATTTGAATGATTTTTATATAGATGAAATTAATTATGAATATCCCGAATCATATGAAAAACTGATAGATTTAGGTTTAGTAAATTTTGATATTTGGTTTTTGCTGGAAAAAGAACAAGCTTCAAGTATTTATAACGGCATGCAGGAGAGATATCCTAAGCGGAAGTTAATTCCGTTTGCTAAGAGGGCTGACAATGATGATACCGCCTGTTTTGAAATTGATAAAGGAAGTAAAATTCAATTAATTCATGATTTCACTACAGAAGGTTTTGAACAAAGAGGTGAATTTGAGGACTTATGGGAGTGGTTAGAATCTGCTGTTAAAACAATGGTCGAATATAATCGGGAGGAAGAAAATGTCTAATAATATAAACTATACAAAATTGAGTAAAGAAGTTTCTTATGCATTGCGTCATGCTCCATGGGAATATGAGTTAGAACTAGATAAAAATGGTTGGGTGCAGATTGACCAATTATTACAAGCCTTTCATCAGTTTAATGAATGGCAAAATGTAGAACTTGATGATTTAAAAGTAATGATCGAGAAATCAGAAAAAAAGAGGCACGAAATTCAAGGAAATAGTATTAGAGCTTTCTATGGACATTCTATACCAATGAAAATAGTAAAAGAAGAAGCTATTCCTCCTGAATTTCTGTACCATGGAACTGCATATAATTTTTTATCTGAAATTGAAAAAAATGGTTTATCTCCAATGTCTCGACAATATGTTCATTTATCTAAAGATATAGAAACAGCTAATTTAGTAGGGAAAAGAAAAGATAAAAATCCCATTATATTGGAGATAAGGGCATTAGAAGCACGGAATGATGGGGTGAATTTTTACTACGGTAACGAAAACGTATGGCTTGCAGACATGATACCTAGTATATTCATAGCAATCAAAGATAAATAAGCATATTAATGTTTGCACTATTAGGAAAAGCTATAGCAATCCAACCTATGACTCCAAAGCAGGCTACCCTAGACCAGATGAAGTATGGGATTTTGATGCTAAGGGGTCAATTATAACTGAAAATGAATTGATGCTTAGCTTTCAAGATGCGGTATCTTCCATATTACCTAAAGTAAAACCTTTTTCAATGTGAATGGTTGGGAAATTGGTATTAATGGTGATACAGGGGTAATATATCATGCTTTATACAAACCATAATATTAGGAGGATAATATGTTATTAAAAAAAATTAATAGTGAGAACATCAATATTAAAAGTGAAGTTCACATGGAAAAAGTTGTAGACGACTTACTTATGATTTCAGTAAAAATGGATACAAAAAATAATAAAAGTTATTATGATTATTGGCGTCTAACTAGAACAATGGGGATTCCTCCTTTAGAAATAGGTATTGATAAAACTGATGGTAGTATACAAACTATAGTTTTTTATGTTGCTTCGGATCTCTTTAAAAAAATGGATTTCAGCTTAACTAAAGAAAATAAAGGACTAATTATGGTAGATTCTTCAATTTTAAAAAAAGAAAATGACTATGTAGATATTGACTCTAACTATTTTATATTTTTAGATAGTGACGAACTTGTATGTAGTTTTGAGGAGGATTTTGAACCTGATTCATCTTACAATATAAATAGAATCAGAGTGTTTTTGAAATTGAATGAAGTGATTGGTTTTTCGATAAAAGATTTAACAAGTATAGAAATTGAAGAATTGAAATCACTTTAACCATTCAGATGATGGAACACATGAGTTTCCGCACAGACATAAGTGGGATTGGACAAATCCTGCTAAACCAAAAAGATTGAAATAAGGGGAGAAAATTAATGGAATGGGAAAAATTAGAAACTCAAGCAGATATTGATAAATTGATGCAACTAATTAATAATTTTCATGATAGTTGTATAAAAGGTTTGACGTATTCAAGTGGCACCTATGTAGATGAAGAATATTCTATGATAATGAATACAGAGCCAGTAGTGAATTTATGGATACAAAGACAAGCAGAATTTATGACAAATATAGAATTATGTTTAAGAGGAGTCAGTAAACTTCATATAAACAATGATTTGAATTTGACTTTAGACATATTAGGTGTTCATTTTACTAAGCAGGAAGATGATTTTTATTGGTATAGTAGCGAAGATATTGAAGATGAAACTGTGACAAGTTTTGTATGTAAAGAAATTAAATGGAGAAGCAAATCTTCGTACTAAAAAGATAGGTTCCAAGCCCTAAGGAAGAAAGTGAGACTAGTAAGACGGTGAAAAATGCACTGCCTAACTTAGAAGATGCAACAATCAATCCCCATAAATTAACAGAGTAGTCTTTAAATCCAGAACATCCTGTAGGAGGAAACAAAGTAAAAATTTTTGAAAATGCGTAGGCTGTAATGAATCAAACGCAGATGGTTTATTAAAACAGGTTTATGAAAAATTGCCAGGAAGTAAAGCTGCTTTAGAGAAATTAGACGATTATGGACAGCGGTATACTGTTGATATGTCAATAACTGGACCAAAAGGTAAAAATAGTGCGTACAGGCTGAATAGTGAAACCAAATTTAACTACAATCTATGTAAAATAATAAAGAGGAGGTAAATAATGAAGTTTCAAGAGTATGATATAGTTCGACTACTTAAGCATTATGAAAATAATGTAAAAAAGGATGATATTGGAGCTGTTATTATGGTATTTATCGAACCTAATTGCCAGATGATCTAGAAAAAGTAAAGAGTTGAAATTAATAATTTAGGTGATGTAATCACTGTGATGCTTAAATAAAGGAGACAGATAAAAGTGAAATATGATGAATTAGACTTGATGGAACTATTTCTATCTGAAAGTGAAAGCTTGACTGACAATATAGGTGATGGCAATATAACATATAAAATTAGCAAAGATGATTTTACTTTAAAAATCTTTATAAGAACCTATGAAAACCAAATTAGTGTGTTCTTGACCTATAAAGAAAAAGATATTTTTTATGGGAATTTTGATAATATTACTGAATTGAAAAAGGAAGATATGTATTTGAAAGCTTTAAGAGAGAATAGTACAATCGCCAGTCTTTGTTTTGGAACAATGCTTTCCATAAGCATTGAAAATCAATAATTGGATTACTAAATAAAAAAGGCACTTTACTAGCAAGGAGAAACTCACTAATCAAGTTGCCGATAGCTAACAAAACGCTAGCTTAAGTTAGTGCATGATGATTCATTTAAGAGAGCTTGAACGAGCTCTCTTAAATATGTATAAAGAGTTGCTTTTTGTAAAATCAAAAGGAAATAAAGGAGGCTATTAAACTTGAGCGGAAATTACAAGTTCATGGATTTTTCTAAATATGCCTCTAATAGAGGGGAAGAGCATGGAGGAATCGTGGCAAGCATATTTGACTAGTGCTAAAAAAAGATTTGAAAATAAATAAAAAGAAGGTATTTATGCGTGGATAAAGCTGATATATTTAATCTAGCGAAATCACTTAATTGTGAATATGAAATTGGGCTAAGGTCTGAAATAAATTCTTTTTTTGAATATCAAGAAGATAGTATCTCTAGCTTTGATTTAAAATTTCAAAAAGAAGGTAAAACGATAAATAATTATTTTTCTTTAGATGTGAACATGAAAAATTTTAGCTATCAAGCGGCACAAAGTTTCTTCCATCAATTGGTGCAGTTCATTGAGTACAAATCCGCAACTTTTTATATCCAAGAAAAAAGAGTCACTGATATTACGATATATTTATTGTCCGCAACTTCTGAGAATAAAGGATTTCTGTTACAGTTGAAAATTCAATAAAGAACGTTTAGAGGAGAATATGTCTATAACTCGAATTTAGAAGGTACTAAATTGAATAAAACAATAGTTAAAGCAGAGTTTTGGATTAGTAGATAGTAATGAATGATTGTATATGTATGATTAGAAAATCCACTTTGAATATTAACGACATTGTGGATTTTCTTTTTTGTTATCTTCCAACCGTTGATTATTAGTTTTACTTTCAAGCATTAAGCAAAGTAAATCTTGTCCAAAACTCGTTGGGAATCATAGTTGATTTTTACTAGCCTAACAAAAAAAGTCGATTTCCTGAATTAGGAAATCGACTTTTTATTTAGCTAATTTTAGTTCAAAGGATTTCTTTCACGGTATTTAACAAGTTCTAAGAAGTAGCTTTGCCTGCTTCTATGAGCTATCGTATCAAGGATTAATCCGCAAACGAAGAACAGCATACCCATTATGATTAACCCCGTTGCAAGTAGCGCACTCGGGAATTTCAGTACTAAGCCAATTTGAGCAAATTGAATTATTACTGGTAAACCGACTAGTACTCCTACAAGGACAAACAAAGAAGCTAATAAATTGAAAAATAAAAACGGACGACTATTTTTAAATAATCTTACAATAGTCATGATTACTCTGAAACCGTCAGAAAATGTGTTTAGTTTTGATTCACTACCTTCTGGGCGATCACGGTAATCAATTTCGATTTCTTTCACTAAAAAGCGGTTTTCTAGCGCGTGAATACTCATTTCAGTTTCAATCTCAAAACCAGGACTTAAAACTGGCATATTTTTAACGAAATAACGATCAAAGCCACGATATCCTGTCATGATATCTCTCAAGTTACTTTTGAAAATACGATTTATTGTATTACGTACTAGTGAGTTGCCAAAGTCATGGAAATTTCTTTTGTTTTCTTCAGTGTAGGTACCATTACTTAGGCGATCACCAATAACCATATTAGCTTCTTTATTGCGAAGCACCTCTAATATTTCATGGCAGTATTCTGCTGGATAGGTATCGTCACCATCGACCATTAAATAGTAATCAGCATCAATATCCGCGAACATAGAACGTACTACATTACCTTTACCTTGACGCATTTCTTTTCGAACGATAGCACCATGCGCTTTCGCTATTTCAAATGTTTTATCTTTAGAATTATTATCGTACACATAAATATCCGCATTTGGTAATTCTTGCTTAAAATCATCAATTACCTTACCAATTGTAAGCTCCTCGTTATAACAAGGCAAGAGTACAGCTACTTTCTCATTTAAGATTCCCATGATTCTCTCCTTAAAATTGATTTCCTTTGTAATTTTTTAATTTAGTTGCAAAAAAGACAATAGGTACGGTGAATATAAAGCTATAAGAATATCTAAAGTCTGTTGCTGGCATTGCAATTGCTATAGTAATAAGTGCCATTACTACCGGTACAAAAATAAGTAGTTTCTTTTTAGGATGTTGGAAACAAACTGCAGCAATTGCTATTATAAGCAAGACTAATGGAATGGCCCCTTTTAATAAATAATTCTGCCACTCATTTGTTGTTTTTGCATAAATGCTATCTGTTATTTTCTTCAGACTTGGAGCTTTAGATATTGAAATAAGTGGATTAGTAGAATCGTCAATCCGTTTCTTATATTCGCTGTAGCTAACTGCATCTTTTCCGGTTGCATTTTTGTATTCTGTTTGATAGACTTCATATCCTAATTTATTTACCTCTTCTTCCGATAAACCGTCTGGGAAGAAGCGGGCGAATGCTCTTACATCATATCTTGTATCTTGAATATTCGCTGAAGTATCAAAGAACACTTTATAATCTTCCGGAGAATAAAATTGCCAAATGACCGCAGTTTGATCTAAATAAGCTCCTACATAAGTACCGAAATTAGCCGTTAAGAGTTTGAACCAATTTTTAATATATAGCCCGAAATCATCTTCAATGACGGATGAATTGTACTTGATATCATGCTTAATCGGATCTACAGTATAAGGATTGTAATCTTTTTTCCAATTCTCTTCAGGTAATATGGAAGTGAAATACTCTTTTAATTCAGGAGTAAAGTTTCCATTATTATAAAAAGTAGCCCCAATTTGTTGGGAAGGAATTGCGAGCGCTTGGTTTAATGGATTAGGTTGTGCATGAAGCCCGTTTGTCATAACCAGACCAAATAAAAAATTCAGTCCCAAAGTTCCAACAAGGACACCAGTTATAATAAGACGATAATTTTTCATGAAAATAAGTAAGCACAGAAGCGACACGCAAATAATCATCATTCCATTGTTTCGTAGATTTATACAAACAAAAGCTACTAAAACAAAAGCGATAAGGTGCCACCAATTTTTCAGCCACATTCCATTAGATTGTACTATTTTTAAAATTAAAACGGTGAAAAGTAATATAAAGGCTGCAAATGGAAAATCTTTCCAAGCCGTTGCAGAATAAAACATTGCTGCTGGGTATATGGCATAGCCGATGGAAATACAAACACCAATCCAAATATGCGCTCCCATTTTTACAAGCGTATAAATAGCAAAGCCAACGATTAATGAAACAACAATTATTTGAGAAAAAATATAGCTAGAAGGCGAGTTGTAAATCGCGCTTGTTGTTTCTATCCACAAAGTGTGCAGAAGTGGATGCCACTGACTATATTGGCGAATACCATGAGCCATTCCCCATTGATAATAGGAATCGAAAGTCATTTTTGCTGGATAATAAGCTAGAAATGAAATCATCCAGACTGCGAAGGGGATACTTGTAAACAGGACAAAAAATGGCCATTTTATTTTGCGTTCTTGTCTCACTTTATATTCCGTTCGCATTTCAAGTAGTAAAAGTAAGACAAAGATAGTGATTACAAGAAAAGTGCCTACTAAAATAATACTATTAAAAACAAAATTCCCGCCATATGGTCCACCATTGAATGATGAAGCCATCCAAAACAAACTAATTACCAGTGATATTATCAATGTTGTCCATTGAAATTGAAAGTTCCTCTCTTGTCTAAAATAAAGGACCATTAAAACTACTGTAAATAACAACCAGCTTAAAGTTAGTTTAAAGGTTTCTGAGTAATAGCCAATAGTAAGTAAACTTAGCAATAGTAGTAATACTCCAGCTATAACTCTTTTTTTATTTAACAATCTTTCTCCACTCCCTATTTAAAACTTTACTATTCTTTAATATAGCAAAAAAAAGATACTAGCACAATTGAAATTAAAAACGAGTCCCTACGTTTTTAAGTAGGGACTCGTTTTTAATTTAATGGATAGACAAAGTAATAAAACACTTTGCAATCCACTCATTGAAAGGATAGTTATTTACTCAATAACAAACTGATTATGATAAAGCTCAGAATAAAACCCATTAGCCTTCATCAACTCATCATGATTACCCTGTTCAATCACTTCACCTTGATGTAGCACGACGATATGGTCGGCATCGAGGATGGTTTTTAAACGGTGGGCAATGACGAAGCTAGTTCGGCCGGAGATTACGTTGTCCATTGCTTTTTGGATGCGGCTTTCGGTTACTGTGTCTACATTACTTGTTGCTTCATCTAGAATTAGAAGAGACGGGTTCGTAATAATAGTTCTAGCAATACTCATAAGCTGCTTTTGACCAACACTGAAAATATTATTTTCATCACTGATTTCTGTATCGTAACCTTTTTCTAGGTTCATAATGAAATCGTGGATGTTAGCTTGTTTTGCTGCATTGATTACTTCGTCGTCGCTTGCTTCGGGCTTACCGAAAACAATGTTATCGCGGATGGTTCCTGTGAATAACACGGAATCTTGTAGCACGATACCGACTTGTTTACGAAGCGAATCAAGGCGAATGTCGCGGATGTCGATATCATCAAAGAGAATCGCGCCACCATCGACATTATAGAAGCGATTAAGCAAGTTCATAACAGTTGTTTTACCAGAGCCAGTTGGTCCGACAAGAGCAACCATTTTACCTTTACTTACATCAATTGAAACGTCTTTTAGAACTGGTTTTGAAGGGTCATAAGCGAAATCAACATGATCGAGTTTGACACCTTTATTAATACCATCAATTGTTTGTAGGTTCTCGCGTTCCACTTCTTCTTCCTCTGCAAATACTTCGCTAACACGGCGAGCACCAGTGATTGCTAATTGTAGCAAGCTGTACTGGGATGAAATTTGCGTTAGAGGCATGTAGAATTGTTGTGAATATTGAACGAACATAACGATTAAACCAAGAGCGGCTGTGCGTTCAAGGTCCCCGTTTAGAGCTAACCATCCACCGAAGAAGATAACGATAGCTGTATTTAATAGGGAAATACCTTGCATCATTGGGAAAAGTAAACCGGAGTAAACTTGCCCTTTGTAAGTGGCATTTTTAACGATATTATTTTGTTTAACAAAGCCGTCGATTGTTTCTTCTTCTAAACCGTTTGTGATAATGATTTTTTGACCAGAAATTTTTTCATCAATGTAGCCGTTTAGTACGCCTAGTTCATCTTGTTGAACATCAACGAATTTACGTGCTTTTCGGATGATAATAGTCGCAATAATTATCGCAAATGGAGCAGATATTAGAGTAACGAAGGCTAGTTCCACGTTTTGTTGGAACATCATGATAATAACACCAATCATTAGCGCGATGTTTGATAGTACTTGAATCAGGGCTTGGTTTAGTGTGTTGGAAATGTTATCCAAGTCACTAGTGAAACGGCTAAGCATTTCGCCATCATTGCGGCTATCGAAGAAGCGGATCGATAGTTTTTCCATCTTGCGGAAAAGCCCTATACGCATTCTATTCGTCGATTTACCAGCTACCCCTGTCATAATGATACTTTGGATAAAAGTCGCAGCAGCGAGCAGTACGTAGCAGAGAATCAGCATCCAAATGATATGGATGAAGTCGCTCTTGTCATCAACACCCGTTTGTAGTAAACGAACCACGTAATTACCAAGTTCTTGAACGGCGTTACCAATATATTGTGGTGCTTTTACTTGAAGGTATGTCGCAAAAACTACGGCAATTAAAATGACAAAAAGTTGAGGCTTATACCCCCGCAGATAGTGCCAGAAAAAGCGGCTAATTTGTTTAAACTCTTTCATTATGCGGTTACCTCCTTGCCTTTTTGAGTGTCGTAAATTTCACGGTAGATTGCATTTTCTTTCAGAAGTTCTTTATGGCAACCAACGCCAACTAGTTTACCTTGATCTAGCACGAGAATTTTATCTGCTTGAATAACAGAAGAGATTTTTTGTGCAATGATGAAAGTAGTAGTTTCGTCCAGTTCTTTATTTAGTGCTTCTTTTACTAATTTCTCGGATTTTGCATCAAGTGCACTTGTGCTGTCATCGAGAATGAGAACTTTCGGCGAACCGATAACTCCACGTGTGATTGATAGACGTTGTTTTTGTCCACCAGAGAAATTATTTCCACGCTCAGAAACAGGCGCTTCATAAAGTTTGGCTTGTTTATCGATAAACTCTTTCGCTTGTGCAATTTTACTTGCGTGTTCCATTTCTTCGGCAGTTGCATCTTTTTTACCATGACGTAAATTGTCTGCAATCGTTCCGGAGAATAAAATCGCGCGTTGAAGCACGAAGGAAACAGTGCTACGAAGGGTTTTCTTGTTAATATCTTTTAGGTTAGTTCCGCCGATAATAACTTCACCTTCAGTTGGATCGTATAGTCGAGGAATCAATTGGGCAAGAGTGGATTTACCAGAACCTGTCGCACCAACAATACCGACCATTTCACCGACACTTGCTTTGAATGAAATATCTTCAAGCGCAGGCGTATCGTCACCGTCGTATTTGAAACTAACGTTACGGAATTCAACTGTACCTTCTAAGTCTTGTTCTGGCGCATTTTCGTTGTATGTAATATCGGGTTCTGTTTCTAGAACTTCGGTAATACGTTTCAAGGAAATAAGCGCACGAGAAGCCATCATCATCAGCATACCACCGATAATAATTGCCATCATAATTTGCATTAAGTAGTTCATGAATGATGCGATAGCCCCAATAACTTCAGGGTTTTCAGCAGCCATGTCGCCTACGAAGAAAATGGAAACAACAACTGCTAAGTTAGAAACGAGCATAAATGCAGGAATCATCACAGAGAAAAGTGTACCAACAATAATCGTGTGACGAGTTAATTTGTCACTAACCGTTGTAAAACGACCGATTTCATTGTCTTCTTGCACGAAAGATTTAACTACGCGCATTCCGGCAAGATTTTCTTTTGCGATAGAATTCACGCGGTCAATTAACGTTTGGATAATTGCAAAGTGTTTACCCATTGAGCCGAACGTGAATACAACAATCAGTACAACGAGAACAACGAGTACAATAATTACCCACCATAATTCCGGCAAGGTAAACATCGCTAGGATAAAAGCCCCGATAAACATAATCGGAATTCTCGTTAGCGATTGTAGTGAAAGCATCACTAAGTTTTGTACTTGGGTAATATCGTTTGTTTGACGAACAACTAGATTACCTGTCGAAAGTTTTTCGATGTTGCTGAATGAAAATGTTTGGATTTTACGGAAACTAGATTCACGAATATCCGCACCAACGCCTTGAGCGACTTTGGCAGAAAGAATCGTGTTTAGAATCCCAGCGATAAGGCCGACAGCGGCAATACCGATTAAAAGTGCGCCTATGGAAGAGATTTCATCCATATTGTCTTTCATGATGGCGTCTAGGACTTGCTGAAGTAATTTTGGTTGCCATAGTTGTGAGATAACCATGACTACTACAAACAGTGTAGATAGTGTCGCTTGTAGTTTGTATCTTTTGAGATGGTGAAACAATACTTTCATGATTTTCCTCCTTGGAAAACGGAAATAAATATGTGCGAACGTATATTCTAATATAGATTGTGAAAATTTGCAAGTGATATTTTCACGAATTGTAAATGTGGCGAAAATATGGCGAAATGAGCGATGGTAAATCATTTTAAATTGTGAAAATCATGTTGCTTTATTGTTCGATTTCGACTTCTACAAAACCTCTTACGCTATTAATTAACCACACAAAGTCTGCGTCAAAAAGGTCTTTTTTTACTAGCGTTTTTTCAGTAATCTTGTTATTTGCTAAAAGTTCGGCGCGCATTGTGCCGGGAAGCAGCCCAGAAGTTGCTGGCGGGGTGAAAAAACAGCCATTTATACCTAGAACTATATTCCCGTTAATAAATTCTGTCAGTTCCTCGCGTTCATTCCAAAGTAGGGTTTCCGCTGTTTTAGTACTCTTTAAGTTTTCGTAAACCTTGCGATGAGTGGTTTTATGGTAAAGAAATAGGTCGTTGGTAGAGACAGGGCGTTCGGCAAGTTGCGCCGTTATTGATGCGTTTTCCTTGCTGATTTCCGCGAGTTCTAAATGATGCGTGCCATCTGGATGCAGTAAAAAACGCATTTTGAAAGTGCCAGTCGCATTTTTTCGCGCGGTTTTGTTCCATAATTCCCTCATTTCTTCCCTGTTAAAGGAGTAGCCAAAAAACTCAGCACTCGTTTGAAGTCGTTTTAAATGAAATTCGGTTCGGGCGAGTTCGCCGTTCTCCAAACGCAAACATTCAATTAAAGAAAACTTGCTCGCTTTTTCCAAAATGGCTGATTTCGCGTGGATTTCGGAAAATTCGCTTTCGGCATCAGAATCCCAAACGATGCCGCCGCCAACGCCGTAAGTTGCTTTATTATCCGCAATAGCAATAGTACGAATCGGTACGTTGAAAATGGCATTTCCGTTTGGTTCCAGAAATCCAATCGCTCCGCAGTAAACGCCGCGCGGGGAATCTTCTAGCTCTGAAATAATCTCCATCGTTCGCGCTTTCGGGGCGCCGGTTATCGAACCGCATGGGAAGAGCGCTTTGAAGACAGCTGTTAAATCTGTGTCAGGAACGGTTTCTGCAGTAACGGTAGAAGTCATTTGCCAAACAGTTGGATATGGCTCTAAAGTCATTAATTCCGGTACTTTCACACTCCCGGGAACTGCAATCATCCCGAGGTCATTTCGGAGCAAATCGACAATCATCACATTTTCCGCCCGATTTTTCGGATCGTTTTTCAACCAATCATGTGCTTCTAAGTCGGTTTGCTTCGTACTTCCACGGCGAATAGTTCCTTTCATCGGCCGCGTCGTCAAGACATTTTCCTTCCATTTAAAAAAGAGTTCGGGTGAAGCGGAGATAATTTGAAATTCATTCGTTGAAAGTAGTGCTGTGTAATTTGCTTTTCCTACTTGCTGTAAAGTTTCATAGGTTGCTTGCGCGGAAAAGTCGCTTGGTACGTCGCTTTGAAGCCGCACGGTGTAGTTGATTTGATACGTGTTTCCGGCCGCGATTTCAGCTTTGATTTTTGCCATTTTTGCTGCATATTCCGGGTAGTTTGTATCCATTTTAAAAGAAAGTGGTGCGGAATTTGAGCTTTCCGCAATCGTTTCGGTAAAATTATCGTATACGCCAAACCAGACGAGTGGCGTGTTTTCAATCGGATTATTGGTTTTTAAATTGCTTCGAAAAGCAGGAGCGGCTTCATAACTTACAAAACCAGCGACATATTTTCCGGATTTTTGGGCGGCCTCAGCAGCTTTCATCACAGGAAGTACTTCTGATAAATCGCGCGCAACAAGTTCGTGTAACGGCTTTTCAAAGATCTTTGTTTCGCCTTCAAAATCAAATCGTAATAAGCTCATTTGGCATGCCTCCCTAGTCGTACAAAGTTTTCTAGTATCGCGTGGCCATTTTCAGAAAGGATTGCTTCTGGGTGAAATTGAACGCTGTGAATGGGTTTGGTTATGTGCGCAAAGCCCATTAAAACGCCATCTTCCGTCATGGCGGTTACTTGCAAATCAGCTGGGACAGAGTCGGGTTCGATAACGAGGGAATGATAGCGAGCGACTTGGAATTTAGGATCAAGCCCAGCGAACAAGCCTTTACCGTTATGCGAAATGATGCTGGTTTTTCCGTGAACGGGGACTTCTGCGCGAACCACTTTTGCTCCAAAAAAATGACCAATCATTTGATGGCCGAGGCAAATCCCAAGAATGGGAACGTGAATTTCATCGAGTAGCGCCAAACTTACCGGGAAATCCTCCGGCGAACCAGGTCCGGGCGAAAGGACAACCATTTCTGGAGTGAGTTGACGAAAGGTTTCCAGCGTAAAATCAGAAGCCGAAACAACCCGCACATCTTCCTGCAGCTCTAAAAAATATTGGTACAAATTATATGTAAATGAATCATTATGGTCGATTAATAAAATCACTTTAAAGCCCCCTAGTTAAAACGGTTATACTCTTTTATAGCAAATAGCTACGGAGATAACAAGTCCGAATGTTTGAAGCGAGAAGCCAAGTGGAAAGGTACACTAAATAACCAAAGGAAGGTGTTTGAGATGAAAAATGAACTAGAAGATAAAATTCTTGCCATTTTGGACAAGCATCAAGTGGGCGTATTAACATCTGTCCAAGAGGATTTTCCGCATGCTCGGTATATGACATTTCTTCATGATGGCTTGACGCTTTATACGCCATCTGGAAAAGAATTGCCGAAAACTGAAGAAGTCCGCAGAAATCCGCGTGTTTGCGTTTTACTTGGCTACGATGGCCCGGGTTCCGCGTTTTTAGAAATTAATGGTTTGGCTTCACTTGAAGAGGATGAATCGGTCAAAGAACGCGTTTGGGAAAATATCTCGAAAGAATGGTTCCAAGGCGAAGATTCACCGTCTTTTGTCGTTATAAAAATTGTTCCAGAGCAGATTAGAATACTGAATTCAGATGATGACGGTCCGGACACGCTCGATTTAATTGGTTAAAGATTTGCTTGTAATTTATGCGGATATGCGATAGAATAACTTTAAATTAATACGAAAAGTGATGACAAGAAGTAGTAATGAGGCAGAGTTTCTAAAGAGAGCCAGTGGTTGGTGTGAACTGGTGAATTTTCCTTATGAATCCATCTTGGAGCGAGTGGTGGAAAGCAGGTTTTTGCGAGTAAATCATTCCGGAATGGTCCGTTAAACCTAAATGAAGCTGGGGATTTTTTGAAGTCCCAATAAGGGTGGCAACGCGGTTAACTCTCGTCCCTTTCCTGTTAAGTCGGGAAAGTACGGGAGTTTTTATATGGAAAAAAATAAGGAGGAGTTAGCATGTTAGATGTTAAATTGTTACGTAATAATTTTGATGAAGTGAAGCAGAAATTACAAAATCGTGGGGAAGATTTGGGTGAATTCGAGAAATTTGGCGAATTAGATAAACGTCGCCGCACACTGATTGTTGAAACGGAAGCACTGAAAAGTCAGCGTAATGAGGTGTCCCAAGAAATCGCTAAATTAAAACGCGAAAAACAAGACGCAGACGCTAAAATTGAAGAAATGCGTGTCGTTGGTGATCGTATTAAAACGTTAGATATCGAACTACGTGAAATTGATGAAAAATTAGATATGATTTTAATGTCGATTCCAAATATTCCACATGAGTCTACTCCGGTTGGCGAATCGGAAGACGATAACGTGGAAATCCGCAAATGGGGCGAAGTTCGCGAATTTGATTTTGAACCAAAAGCTCACTGGGATTTAGGAACAGACTTAGATATCCTTGATTTTGAAAATGCTGCGAAAGTAACGGGTAGCCGTTTTGTCTTTTATAAAAAATTAGGTGCAAGACTGGAACGGGCGCTAATTAACTTTATGATGGACTTGCATTCGAATGAACATGGCTACGAAGAAATGTTACCGCCGTATATGGTAAACCGTGCGAGCATGACGGGAACTGGTCAATTGCCGAAATTTGAAGAAGATGCTTTCTTAATCGAAGCAGAAGATTATTTCCTTATTCCAACAGCGGAAGTACCAGTGACAAACTACCACCGCGAAGACATTTTAAAAGCAGAAGATTTACCGAGAAAATATACAGCGTTTAGCGCATGTTTCCGTTCTGAAGCGGGATCTGCTGGTCGCGATACGCGTGGTTTAATCCGTCAACATCAATTTAACAAAGTGGAATTAGTTCAATTTGTGAAACCGGAAGATTCTTACGCGGCGCTAGAAAAACTAACTGGCAACGCAGAAGAAGTATTGCGTCGCTTAGAATTACCATACCGCGTTCTAAGCATGTGTACGGCTGATTTAGGCTTCACTGCTGCTAAAAAATACGATTTAGAAGTTTGGATTCCAAGCTACAATTCTTATCGTGAGATTTCTTCTTGCAGTAATTTTGAAAGCTTCCAAGCAAGACGCGCTAACATTCGTTTCCGTCGCGAACCAGGAAGCAAACCTGAATATGTGCACACATTAAATGGCTCTGGCTTGGCTTTAGGTCGTACTGTCGCTGCCATTTTAGAAAACTACCAAGATGCAGATGGTTCTGTACGCATTCCGAAAGTATTGCAAGGTTACATGGGCGGCGTGGAGAAAATAGAATTACCAAAATAATACGGAAGAAGGAACTGTAATGGCGAACCTTAGCGAATTACCAAACATTGGCAAAGTACTCGAGCAGGACTTAATCAAAGCGGGAATAAAAACCCCCGATGAGCTAAAAGATGTGGGAAGCAAAGAAGCCTTTTTACGCATTTGGGAAAATGATTCAAGCGTTTGTCTAAGTGAATTATGTGCACTTGAAGGAGCCGTGCAAGGTATCAGGTGGCATGATTTAGACGAAACAAAGAAAGCAGAACTCAAAAAGTTTCATCAATCCTTATAGAAAAACCGACGATGCATTTTCGCATCGTCGGTTTTTATTTCCCGGGAAATAGTTATTTTAATTGTTGTTCTGCAAAAGAAGCATAAAGCGGGTGAGAGGCGACTAATTCGCTATGTGTGCCACGACCAGTTATTTCCCCATTTTCGATAAAGAGAATTTGATCGGCGTTAACGATAGTAGACAGGCGATGGGCGATAACAAAAGTAGTACGGCCTTCCATCAAGTTTGCTAATGCTTGTTGAACGATTTGTTCGGATTGGCTGTCTAAACTAGCTGTCGCCTCATCTAACATGAGAATATTTGGATTACGTAAAAATGCCCGCGCGATTGCAATTCGCTGTCTTTGGCCGCCTGAGAGCTTCACGCCGCGTTCTCCGACTTCGGTTGCCATTTTGTCGGGAAGTTCGGAAATAAAGCCATCCGCATAAGCTAGTTTTGCGACATTCCAGAGCTCGTCTTCATTAATTTCACGATCAAGTCCGTAACAAAGATTGTCGCGAATCGTTCCAGAAAGCATCGCGCTTTCCTGCGAAACATAGCCAATTTGCGTGCGCCATGAGTTAATAGAAATCTCCGAAAGTGGGATATCACCAACTAAAATTTCGCCAGTTTTCGGTTGATAGAAACGTTCTAAAATCGCGAACAAGGTCGATTTACCTCCGCCACTAGGGCCGGCGAATGCGATAACTTCGCCAGGTTTCGTATCAAAAGAAACATCTTTTAAAATCGGCTCGCCTTCATTATAAGAGAAGGAAATATCCGTTGCGCGAATCGTTTTTCCGCTGACGTCGACTTTTTTACCAGCGTCGAAATCTTCTTCAGTTTCATTCAAAATTTCCGCAATTCGTTCTGTCGCGCCTTTTGCTTTTTGAAGTTGTGCGAAGAAAGTAGCAAAAGAAGTTACAGGAACGATAATTTGGAACAGATAGAGCAGGAATGCGATTAACGTACCAGTAGTCATGGTTCCAGCCGAAACGCGAATGCCGCCATAACCAATGATACCAACGATAACGCCCATGACAACGAAGAAAATTAGCGGTCCAAGCACAGCGACAACTTTCGCCTCACGGATACCAAAACCGAATAAACGATTGATACCTTGGTGACCAGCTTCTGTTTCTAGTGTTTCTGCATTCGAAGCTTTCACGAGTCTAGCTTCGGAAAGGGTTTGGCTAATCGAGCCAGTAAAGTCAGCTGTTTCATTTTGAAGTCCTTTAGAGATTTTAAACATTTTTTGACCAAGTGGCGCAACAACTAGCGCAGTAATCGGAACAGCTATTAAAATAATCAGCGTCATTTTCCAATCCATGAAGAACAAGATAATAATCGCACCGACGACAGAAATAATCCCAGTGACAAATTGCGGGAAGTGATCGGCAATCAGCTCCTTAACGACCACCGTATCACTCACCATGCGGCTAACCATTTCACCCGTTTTCGTATTATCAAAATAAGAAACGGGCAAATGCACAATTTTTCTCCATAAACGTTCGCGAATCGTCGCAACGACTTTTTGCCCCATGTAATTAAGCAAGAAAATCGAGAAACCATTTGTTATTGCCTGAAGCACAAACGCCAGGACTATTAAAGCAATCATTTTTCCATCTAGTGAAGCTATTGAAAAGCCGTCAATTAAGTTTTTCGTGAAAAGCGGGACAACAAGACCGGCAACTGTAGTTATCACACTAGCAAATAAAGCGCAGAAAATAATCCAATTTGCAGGTTTGGCGCTGATAAGCAACTGGGAAAATTTTCGCCAACTATATTTTTTCTGATCCATTCATTTCACCCTTTCTAAGTAGGTCGTCGATAAATTACTTACTTTCTAAGTATAATCAATTTATCGAAAAATAAACCAGTCTAAAGTGGTAATTATTGGATTAATCTCTAAAATTGAATATTTATCAAAAGTAACAAAAAGTTCGAATTTATGTCAAAATAGCAATTTAAAAAGAGATAAAAATTAAGTATTGTGATGATAGTTGTAAAATAGTTATCTTTAATTAGCTTTTTGGCTTTTTATGCAGGGCTACGAGCGGGATTTCGGATATAGTCTATATGATATAATGACGATGAGTTTTTTCAATATAATATAGCAAAGGAGAGAATATGCTATTCTTAAAAGAGCTTGAATCCAATCTAACGGTTAGCAAATTAATGGAGTTGTGCTTTGAACATCCAAATTACAAAGACTACTGCTCGGTTATCAGCACCAAGAAGGGTGAGGTTCTAGAAAGTTTAAGTCCAGCTGGGACAAAAGTTTATTTTGTTCTAAGTGGCATATACGGGATGATTGTAGAGAAAGATGCAGAAATGGAAGAAGAAAGCTGTAAAGAATGCATTGTTCGTTTCTTACAAAAAGGAGATAGTTTTGGACTGTATCATCTGTTTTATGATGAATGGAGCCCACACGTTTCGATGCAAAGCTTAGGTCACGGAGAAGTTATGGAAGTAGATAGCAATTTCTTGTTTTCTATTTTCGACAAAGTGGATGAGAATAACTTTTTCATGATTAAAGTAATGGCAGAAGAATTACGCGAAGCCCACGCATTTGCAAAACTAAGCTTCTTAAAGAAAGAAGAACGAATCCGCAAAGCCATTCTCAAATGCGCTCAAACTTTAGGGACGTTTTCTGATAACGGGATATTGCTACCAAGAGAAATTACGCAAGAAGTACTTGCAAGATACACCAACACATCACGCGAATACGTGGCTCACACAGTCATGCATTTAATTAAAGAGGATATAATTAGAAATAGACCAAAACCTCTACTAGTGATGGACAAAACTCGTTTATAAATTTGTTTCACGTGAAACTTTTTGGAATGCTAAGTGGCATTCTTTTTTTTATGCCGAAAAAGCACATCGAAAGCATTATTTAAACTTTTGCGTTATAATGGCTCTGTAATTGAAAGCGCTTGATAGAAAAGGAGGATGTTTTAATGAGATTTTTTATCGATACAGCGAACGTAGAAGAGATTAAAAAGGCGAACAGAATGGGGTTCATTGCCGGCGTAACGACAAACCCCTCACTAGTTGCCAAGGAAGGTCGCGATTTTAATGAGGTCATTCAAGAAATTACATCCATTGTTGACGGACCAATTAGCGGCGAAGTAGTTAGTTTAGAAGCAGATGAGATGATTGCGGAAGGCCGGGTTATTGCGAAAATTCATCCAAATATGGTTGTGAAAATACCGATGACTGGTGAAGGTTTGGCGGCTGTGAAAGTATTGACGGAAGAAGGAATTAAAACTAATGTGACGCTTGTTTTTTCTGCTACACAAGCATTACTTGCAGCACGGGCAGGGGCGACATACGTATCACCATTTTTAGGACGCTTAGATGATATTGGTGACGATGGTTTAGTGCTTATTCGTGATATCTCGGAAATTTTTGAAATTCATGGTATTCCAACAGAAATTATTTCAGCAAGCGTGCGCCACCCCATACATGTAATCGAATGTGCCAAAGCAGGCGCGGATATTGCGACGGTGCCATTCAAAGTGTTTGAACAAATGCTGAAACATCCTTTGACTGACAGCGGGATTGATAAATTCCTGGCAGATTGGGAAGCGGCTAAAAAATAACAAGGCAGGTTTCTAACTATGAATCGAACATTTATCGTGAAAAAAGAACATAGAAGCAAATATCCAAATCCGCTTTTTGTGAATAAAAATGAGTCTATTTGGGTGTTTGAAGAAGATACGGAATATCCGGGTTGGATTTTTTGCAAAGTGAAGTCATCTGGAAAAGAAGGCTGGGTTCCGAAACAAATTATTCAATTAGGTAGTGATGCGAAAAGTGGGACGGTGACAGAAGATTACTCTGCGCGCGAACTTAACGTGAAGCCGGGCGATAAATTAGAAAGCAATCGCGACCTTAATGGTTGGGTTTGGTGCGTGACAGAGGATAATGAAGCTGGCTGGGTACCACGAGAAAATTTAGATGTATAAAAATGTTTCACGTGGAACATTTTAAGTAAATATAGCAAAAAAGCGAAGGGTTTAGTTTTACTTTCGCTTTTTTTGTGGAATAATTAAGTAACGATAGAAGAATCTAGGTGGATTTATGGAAAATTGGAAGAAGAATTTGTATGTTGTCTGGGTGGGGTGTTTTCTGACCGGGACCGGATTAAATTTAATCATGCCATTTTTACCATTATATATTGAAGAATTAGGCGTACATAATCCGGATCAAGTAAGCATGTGGTCGGGGATCGCGCTCAGCTCAACCTTTTTAGTATCCGCTATTATGTCGCCGATTTGGGGTAAATTAGCGGATCAAAAAGGGCGAAGAATTATGCTTTTACGCGCTGCATTAGGCATGGCAATCGCGATGATTTTAATGGGTTTGGTGAGTAATGTGTACCAATTCGTCGGTTTGCGCTTATTAATGGGTGTTTTCTCTGGGTACATTTCAACGGCGAATGCGCTTGTCGCGACACAAGTTCCGCGCCATCGCAGCGGTTGGGCTCTTGGGGCATTATCGACAGCGGCGGTATCAGGTGTGTTAATTGGTCCGTTAATTGGCGGTGCGTTGTCAGATACATTCGGCGTTAGACCGGTGTTTTACATCACAGGCGCGCTTCTTTTAGGCAGTTTCTTCCTAACGCTTTTCTTCGTAAAAGAGAAATTTACACCAGTAGAGAAAAAAGAAATGCGGTCGGGAAAAGAAGTTTTCTTATCGCTTAAAAACCCCGGTTTAATTATCTCGCTCTTTATTACGACGATGATGATTCAAATTGCGTCCAACTCAGTGAACCCGATTTTGACCTTATATGTACGGGATTTAGCTGGGAATGCGCAAAATATTGCTTTTATTAGTGGGATGATTGCTTCTGTTCCGGGAGTTGCGGCGCTGATTGCGGCACCGCGGCTCGGTAGGTGGGGCGACCGAATTGGTTCAGAGCGAATTTTATTAGGCGCGCTGATTGGGTCAATGCTACTCCAAATCCCAATGGCTTTCGCGCAAAATCCATTACAACTCGGAATATTACGTTTCTTACTAGGACTTACAGACGGCGCCTTACTTCCAGCAGTTCAATCGCTACTTACGAAAAATACGCCACGTGAAGTGTCCGGTCGGATTTTTGGTTATAATCAATCGTTTCAATATATCGGGAATGTCATCGGGCCGCTTGTTGGGTCAAGTGTCGCTGCTCATTTTGGCTACGGCGATGTCTTCCTTGTGGTCGCTGGTTTTATTTTTATCAATGTACTAATCAGTTTTTATTTCAACCGAAAAATGCATAGAGAGAAGGGAAAACATGCCAACTGATCTAATAAAATTACCGGGAATAGGTAAAAAAATGGTGCTGATGTTAAACGAAATCGGAATTGAAGAGATTGCGGATTTAAAAGGAAAAAATCCGCTTGAATTATATGAGGATACTTGCGACAAGCGCCGTGAGAGAATGGATCCGTGCGTATTATACACGTATCGTTGTGCGGTATATGTTGCGGAAACAGCTACAGATAAGCAAGAGCCAGACCTGCGCAAATGGTGGAATTGGAAAGATAAACAGCATACGAATGAAAGGAATGGAGAGAATGAATAGTTTGAATGAAGCGATTAAACAAGCAGAACATATCGTTTTTCTGACTGGTGCAGGTGTTTCCGTCCCTTCAGGAATTCCAGATTATCGCTCGAAAAACGGCTTATACGCGGGGATGAGTAGTCCTGAATATATGCTGAGCCACACATGCCTCGTGCGTGAACCAGAGAAATTTTATCAATTTGTTACGGAAAATATGTATTATCCGGATGCGGAGCCAAATGAGATTCATGCAAAAATGGCTGAAATTGAAACGGAGAAAAATGTCACAATCATCACGCAAAATATTGATGGACTTCACGAAAAAGCTGGTTCAAAAAACGTGGTGAATTTCCACGGTAGTTTATACCATTGCTATTGCCAGAAATGCGGAATGACTGTTCCGGCGCAAGCTTATTTGAAATCAGATATTCATGCTGATTGTGGTGGAGTCATTCGGCCGGATGTGGTGTTATACGAAGAGGCGATTCCAGAAAGTGCGATAGAACAGTCGCTCGCCGCTATTAGGAAAGCGGATTTAATCATTATTGTTGGGACTTCTTTCCGCGTGAGCCCGTTTTGTAATTTAACCGATTATCGAAATAAAAAAGCGCGAATTTTTGCTGTGAATAAAGAACGAATTACACTTCCGTATCCGTTTGAAATGATGGAAAGTGACGCACTGAAAGTTTTTGCGGAGATGTGAAACCTTGCAGTAATGGGGGTGGCGTGATAAAATTTTCTTAACCGGCAAGTTGTCCGGAATATTTAGAGAAAATGTATCGTCGTTTTCTCGATGAAAATAAGGAGTGGAGAGTTCCATATGAACCCTGACCCCGAGAGTCAGCAGATTATCTTGCAGTTAATTCTTATTGTTGTGTTGACAATGCTCAACGCATTCTTTGCCTCAGCAGAGATGGCCCTTGTATCACTGAACAAAAATCGCGTGAAAAGCCAAGCGGAAACTGGCGATAAAAAAGCCGTTATGCTCGCTAAACTCGTCGATGATCCAAGTAAATTTCTAGCTACTATTCAAGTTGGTATCACGCTTGCGGGATTCTTTTCCAGTGCGTCAGCCGCGACTAGTATTGCGACTAGGCTTGAATCAGTTTTTGGTGGAAGCAGTTTTGCGAAAGAGTTGTCTATTATCGTCGTAACGATTGTGTTGTCTTACATCACGTTAGTTTTCGGTGAGCTTTATCCAAAACGTTTAGCACTCCAAAAATCAGAAAAAATTGCGCGCGTTTCTGTACGACCAATTATGGCAGTTGGTGTTGTGCTTCGTCCGTTCGTAAAATTCTTATCTTTTTCAACAGACATTCTTGTCAAATTAACGAGAATGGAGAAAAATACCGATAATGAAAAAATGACGCGGGAAGAAATGCAGCTTCTAATTGAAACCGGTCGACGTGACGGTGTAATTGAGGTAGAAGAATTACAAATGCTTCGTGGTGTATTTGAAATGGACAATAAATACGCGCGTGAAGTCATGGTGCCACGAACAGATGCGTTTATGGTCGATGCCGAAACAGAATCGGAAGCACTTTGTGACGCATTATTAAATGAGAATTTTTCTAGAGTTCCCGTCTATACTGGCGATCAGGACTCCGTGCTAGGTATTCTGCATATGAAAGATTTCTTTGCAGAAGCAAGAAAGTCAGGTTTTGAGAACATCAATGTGAAGTCGCTCGTTAAAGATGCGTATTTTGCGCAAGAGACGATGTTTATTGATGACCTACTGAAAAATATGCAAAGAACAAGAAACCAAATGGCAATTTTAATGGATGAATACGGTGGCGTTGCAGGTATTGTTACTGTAGAAGATTTATTAGAAGAAATTGTTGGCGAAATTGACGATGAAAATGATGTGTTTTCGGATGAAGTAAAGAAAATCGATGATAATACATTTATCGTGGAAGGCCGCATGCCGCTTGATGATTTTAACAAAATGTTTCACGTGGAACTTCCATCGCGTGGGGTAGATACTGTGGCTGGATTTGTGCTTACCTTAACAGGAACAATTCCAGAAGAGGATGATGAAGTCGTAGTAGAATACGGTACGCTTCGATTCACAGTAGAAGAAATGAATGATGCCAGATTGGTTTCGGTTCGTGTCGAAAAAGACATTCAAACACACGAATTAGAGCAGATGGCTTAATGATAAAAATAGAAGTGCGGTATGAGAAATCTGTCCGCACTTTTTTCTTAGGAATGAGGTTTTTAAAATGCCAAATATTAAAGAAATAGCCAAATTAGCGGGAGTTTCAGTGACGACAGTATCGCGTGTGCTTAATAACCATCCGTATGTTGCGGAGGAAAAAAGAGCGCGTGTGCAAGCTGTTATTGATGAATTAGACTATTCTCCTAACCGGAGTGCCATGGACTTAGCACGTGGTAAAACAAATACGGTCGGCGTGATTATACCTTATAATGATCATCCGTGGTTTGACAAAATTGTGAATGGTATTTTGGAAGTAGCTTTTAAAAACCGTTATTCGGTGACTCTTTTCCCAACAGGATATGATCCGAAAGAAGAAGAAAAGTACTTGATGCGCCTTAAAACGAAGCAGGTGGATGGCTTGATTATTACTTCGCGCGCTAATAATTGGGATGTGATTTTGCCGTATCTGGCGTATGGACCGATTATTGCGTGTGAATACGTGGAGTCTAAAGAGATATCGTGTTCTTATATTGACCGCGTGAAGGCATACCGGGCTGGATTTCAGTTTTTGGAAGATGAAGGTTATAAAAAAGTGGCTTTTACAGCGGGGAGAGCATCGCGTGAAAGTACGAGTACATATGGAAAAATCAATGCCTATGAGCAAGTTTTTGGTCCAGTGGGTGATAATCGGTTTTTAAGTGAATGTTATACGCTTGAAGATGGCTTAAAGGCGGGGGAACATTTTTTTGCGGAAGGGAAAGATTGGCCTGATGCGATTTATGCGAATGGTGACGAGGTTGCAGCTGGTGTTATGTATCATGTGAAAAAACTTGGTCTGCGCGTTCCGGAAGATGTTGCTATTTTAGGACAAGAAAATCTCCCAATTGGTAAGGCGCTAGAGATCACGACACTCGATCATCACCTGAAAAAATTGGGAGAAAATGCTTTTACTATTTTCGAACAAGGTAAATTGCAAAGAATTAAAGTGGAGCATGAATTGATTAGAAGGAAAACAGTCTGAAAAATTATTTACCTACTAAAGTTAGTTTGGCGATGTTTTCTGCGGTGCGTTCGAGATTTTTCGTCGTATTTTCGAAAAGTGTAGGTAAATCCGTTATTTCCGGGATGTTTGGAAAGAAAGCGTCGATGCCGTGTTGTTGGGCGATATCGTTTTCGAGTGCAAGGCTGCCGACGATTGCTAGGACGAAGCAGCCTTGTTTTTTTGCTTCTTGCGCGATTTGAACGGGGATTTTGCCCATCATCGATTGCTTGTCCATTCGTCCTTCGCCAACAATGACGATATCGGCGTCTTTCATTTTATCCTTCATATTAGAAAGTTCCATAACAAGAGTTGAACCGCTTAATAAGTCTGCGTTTAGGAAAGTCATTAATCCAGCAGCGATACCACCAGCGGCCCCAGCTCCTTTTTTTGTAGTGATTTTTTGAGAAGAAAATTGGTCGAGTTTTGCTCCGTAGTTCTGCATGGCGTTCTCTAGTTTAACGAGCATGTCGGGACTTGCCCCTTTTTGAGCACCGAAAACAAATGTAGCACCGTTTTCTCCAAGAAGTGGATTCGTCACATCACAAGCTATTTGGAATTGAATGTTTTTCAGCTTTGGATGAAGGTTGCTGGCATCAATGGAGGCTAGTTCTTGCAAATGAATACCACCGGGCGGAATAGGCTGTTTGTTTTTATCTAAAAGTACCACGCCTAAAGCTTGGAGTAGCCCAGCGCCGCCATCGTTTGTGCCGCTTCCACCAAGGCCGATAATGATTTTTTTGACGTTGTGACTCAGTGCTGCCAAAATTAGTTCACCGACGCCAGCAGAGCTTGCATAGGCTGGGTTACGGTCTGCCGCTGGGATTAAATCTAATCCAATCGTGTTGGCGGACTCGATAATCGCAGTTTCTTGGCGGGCGTGAATACCGTAGGAGGCCATTATTTTGTGACCGTTTAAGTTGGTTACTTCTGCTTGAAACAATTCCACTTCATCGGATTCGCTTAAAACAGTAAGAAAACCCTCACCCCCGTCAGAAACAGGGGCAAGGCTAATTTGGTCGGCTGGACGAGCTTTAGTCCAGCCTTTTTTTATGGCATTTGCTACTTCCACCGCAGTGGCGCTCTCTTTGAATGAATCGGGTGCGATAACGATTTTCATTGGTCCGCCTTCTTAATCCAGACAACTTCATAGGCGGCTAATTCAAGCTCACTCGTAACAAGTTGATTGGTTAATAAATTGGTTCCAGAGAAAGCAATTGTTTTGCGGATATCTTGGGAAGTGACGTTGATAATTCCGTAAATACATTCTGTGTCAGATTCCCGTTTAATCGCGAAAACATCGGAGCCTAAGTCTAAAATTTCTTGAGTTGCAAACGGTGAAAAGGCAGTGTGATTCCGTCTGATTTGTACTAATTTTTTCAAGGATGTGAAAATCGTTTGGCGATAAGAGTCTGATTCAAGTTCATGCGCCAGCTGGTTTTTCTCTAGTTTTTCGCGGTTGATTCGACGTTTAATCCCGGATTCTTCGTAACCAATAAGATCATTTTTAGATCCTAATAGGGAATGATAGTAAATCGCTGGGACGCCTTGAAGTGTGAGTAAAATACTGTGAGCAGCGATAATTTTCTTTGTTACGAGTTCTTCGGTCGTGTCTTCTTCTAGGTTTTGCAGAGCTTCACCGTAGTTAATATTAAGTTCATATACCGACTGCGTGCCATCTGCATTGTCTTTATAGGAAACTTGCCCGCCATTTTGAACGGCTTTTTGGACGAGAGAATTGATTTCTTCGTCGGAAAGAATTCCGGTTGCTGGGCGCATGCCGATCCCGTCATGACTTGCTAGGAAGTTAAAATAAGTCGCTGTGTTAGAAACTTGGGAAATGGATTTTGCCCACGTCGAAAGTTTCGTTGCATCATGGCAAGTGAACGTATGCAGCACAAGTGGCGGAAGCGGGAACTGATAAACCATATTTGCTTCATTTTCCCCGTTGCCAAAATAGCTAATATTTTCTTCATGAGGGACATTGGTTTCTGTGATAATTTGCAGATTCGGATATAGTTCATCAATCAGCAGACGCCAAAGCGAAATGATCTCATGGGTTTCTGGCAGGTGCATGCAAGTCGTGCCAGAGGTTTTCCATAAAAATCCAATTGCATCAAGACGAATGCTTGTGGCCTGTTTGGACGCATAGAAAAGCAGTACATCTGTTAAGGCTACAAGGCAATCAATATTACGGACATTTAAGTCTAACTGGTCTTCGCTAAAAGTAGTCCAAAGTTCCTTGCCGTTTTCGTATTTGTGGAACAGCGGAGAAGTCCGCGGACGAGTCACATTTTTATAATCAAATTGGCTGTCTTTCTCAATGAAAAATTGATTGTACGGCGCTTCATTATCGGAGAATCGCTTGAACCAATCACTTGATTTCGACATATGATTGGCTACGAAATCAAGCATCACTCGGAAGTTCTCAGACATTTTTTGAACGTCATCCCAGTCGCCAAGCTGTTCATCAATTTGCTTGTAATCTGTGACAGAAAAGCCGTCATCCGAAGTGCTCGGGAAAATTGGTAGCAAGTGGACGTCTGTAATAACATCTTGCGCATATTCTTGTAGGAACTCATTTAATGTTTGTAACGGATGCTTGTTTTTTTCGAAAATGCTGTCGCCATAGGCAATAAGATAGACATTTTTTTCGGAAATAGTATCAATGGAACCACGCGTGTTATTGGAATAGTTTTCAGCGCATGCGAGCATTTTTTCCAAGTAGGCGGGTTGGTAAGCAGTTTGATAAATTTTTCTTAGTTTTACTTCTATTTGATTGACTAGTTCGGTTTGCATATTATTCTCCTTCCAACAAAATAGTTACAAATCCTTTTTTAGGAATACAGATAGTGTTTTCTGTTAGTTCTGCGATTTTTTCCTCCGCTAGTGAAACTTCAAAACTGGAAGCGTTAGTTGTCCAGCGAACGGTTTCTTCTTTGTCTGATGGGTTAAATAGGCGGATAATTGTGCCAGTGCCATCCCATGATTTTTTGCAAGTGCTCATGAATACGTTCGGGTTATCTAATTCAAAGATAGAATTTTGAGCTGGCAGACGATCGATTGGATAATCCACTTCAAAACGTTCTAGGCGCTCTTCAAATGTGTTTAGGTTTTGCAGGTGGTAAGTTTCTGTATGACCTTCGAAAATGTTTGCTTGCGCGTAGAGAGTTTGTTCATTTAGTTTCTCAGGTTGTACGTACACAGCATATTCAAAAATCATTTCTTCGAGCATTTGGCCGTCTGGTGTAGGAACGACTTTGTTATTAATACCGGAAGCGCGGCCTGGGCGCCACATTAGATCATCTTTTCCAAGCAAACCATTACTTCTGAAAAGAGTTAAAGCGATTTCGGCAGTTTTCGGTAAGATTTCATATTCTTTGATACCACCAACTAACAAGGCAAGTGTTGCGTCCTCTTCAGAAACAGCGACGATATTTTCAACTGGGAAAATCGGCACAGGTGCTTCCACGAATTTTTCCTCGCGCCAGTTTGCAAGGTAAGGGTTTATAACGCTGCGTTTCATGAGGCTATAACCTTGGTCTGCGTAAGAATATTTAGGTTCTGCTACATTTGTTTTGATCAATGCTCTAATGCGGTGGTCTTTTACTTTATTATCGATAGTATGGCGAACACGAACAAATTCTTCGCCGTCAAAAAGTTCGATTTCTGTTAAAATTTCAAATGTTTCTGTACTTGTTTTTTGTGCGCGGGCTTCTAAATCTTTCGGAACTAAAGCAGTATGTTTTAACATCATTTTGCTATATAGATGATTTTTTTCAACGGTTAGTAATTCGCTTGTTTCGATATAGATGGCTTGGTCGCCTTCAAGTGGTGAGAAGTCAAAGGAATCCCCAGCGTCAGCCACATTTTCGAAGCGAATAAGGTCATTTATAATGCTTTGTTGTTCTTTATTTAAAAGATTGATTTTCCCGTTTTCGAATTGAACAATGATTTTTTCATTTTCAATGGTTTGTTTGGAAGTGCTGATTAATTGGTCCATTTCTGTAGCAACGGCTTTCACTTGCAATGTTGTGTAACCAAGTGCAGGGATTAGGCCGGTTTTTAGGTAGATTTCTGTACGATAATAATCGGGAACAGCGACTTCTTTTTCGCCTTTTGCAGTCACGATTACTTTCCGTCCACCGTCTAATTTTTCTTGATGTACAACGCTGAAAGTCACTTCCGCATCACCGGAGAAAAGTTGGAATGATTTTTCAGGAGTGAATAATGTTAGTTTTGCCGTTCTTTCTTCTGCCACTGGGTTAGTATTGAATAATAGCGCAATATTTTCGTCGCCCATTTCCTGACTAACAGCTTTCGTGATTTGTTTTTTCAAAAGGTTAATTAAGCCATCTGTCATCCGAAGTGCGCTAGTTAGGCGAACGACGATATCATGGTTCGCGTCATCTGAATTCGAAGCACCGATACCGTTATGCGCATGGCTATCAAATAATTTTTTCCAAATAATATCTAACCAAGGTTTTGGATATTTGATTCCGAATTTGTTTGCCATTGTTGCAAGTGGTTCTAAAATGTTGACTAACCTATTTTCTACTAAGTAATTAAGGCGTTTAATATCGTAGCGTTCTGAGCGACATGTGTGGTGGATTCGTGATTTTTGGCAAGCAAGCAGTTCACCAGTGATCTCGTTCGGGAAAGTAGAAGTCCAAGCATCATTCATAAATGCTTCGTAATCGGACAGAATGAAGGTATAATCTAAGTCCATCTTGTTCAATTCCGCAACAATTTCTGGGAAGTTTTCGCGCACAAGTACTTGGTCGCCGCCTGCTGGTAAAAGAAGGACATCCGTATGTGTGTTCATTTCAGCAAGTCGATCTAAAATAGGCAGAAGACGCGTTTCTACATAACTTTTTTCACTGCTTAAAAATTTACCGGGTCCATAACCGAAGAAAATATTATTGGTTGGGATGGACTTGTTGTCTGGAGAAGTCCAGTGGAAGTTAAGGTCCTCTTGCACTTGATCATTATAAACACCACGCTGGAAAATGCTATGCTCCATATTAAATGATTTATAAATAGCTGGCAGATAAGCATGTTGTCCAAAAATATCTGGAGAATAGCCAATGCTCATGCTATGACCGAATTCTTCGCCCATTTTATAACCATAAAGTAAGTTGCGAATCACAGCTTCTGTTTTAACTAACAGGCTATCGGTTTGCGTATACCAAGGGCCGACGAACAGACGACGATCTTGGATAAGTTTTTGAACGCGCGCTTTATTTTCCGGACGAATGTCTAAATAACGCTCAATGACAGACATTTGACCATCGAAAGAATAACTAGCAAATGAATCTTTTGTTTCTAAAACGTTTAAAAGATAGTCTAAATTCTCAATTAATAAGATATTGGAATCTTCCATAGTGAAATACCATTCATGATCCCAGTGTGAATGTGCGACAACATGTACAATTTTATTTTTTTTCATTTTAAAAACCTCTCAAATTAAGTGACAGGTACTAACGAGAGTACCTGTCAGCCTATTTATTTATTTGATTTTATTTTCTTTACGTGTGATTAAGCCGTAGCGTACGAAGATATTCGCGAATGTGATAAAGGCGATACCTACGATTAAACCAATCGCATAGGCCCAGAAATTTTCAACGAGCGGCCAACCCCAAATTGCTGGAAGTGGAAGCCATTGTACAGCACCGAGTAAAACGGCAGTGACCGCACCAAGAGAAGCACCAATCATATTAATTGGAATCGTGATAAGCGGATTTTGTAGCATAAACGGTATCGCGCCCTCTCCTATGGCAATAAACCCTAGGAAAATAGAGGTTGTACCTGCAACACGTAAGTTTTCATCAAAAACACGACGTTTAACAACATATTTATCTAATACAGTCGCAAGCCCCAGTCCGATTGGCGGGATAACGATTGCTAGAACACGAGCAGTTAGCGGGAAGATTCCGTCTGCTGCGAGCCCAATTGCGATAGCCCCAGCCGCTTTATTGACCGGTCCACCTAAGTCAAATGCAGTCAAACAAGCAATAATTGTCGAAAGTAGTACAGCACTTGCATCTTGATTTTGAATAATTAATTCTTGTAACCATGCGTTTAAGCCCCCGAATACCGGGTCGACCACATAGTAATTGACGAAGAACAAGACTAAAACGGTAATCCCTGGAATCAGGAACATGGGTTTCATAGCTTGTAAATTTTTGTGTAGTTTAATTTTTTCGTTTAAGAATTTAGCAACAAATCCGGCAATGATACCTAAAATTAGAACACCGAAGAATCCAGATGGTATACCGCCATCTACGCCCCAGAAGGTGTAATGTAGTCCCGCTGCGAAAGCACCACCGATAAATCCAGGAGCAAGTCCAGGACGGTCAGCAATCGAGTAAGCAAGGAAGGCACCGAAAACAGGATACATGAATTTCATAATCATATTTCCGTATAAACCGAGATAATGGAAGATAACGATAAGCTGGTTAGAGTTTGTTGCATACTCTGGATTACCAATAACTTTTTCAAGACCAAAGGCAGTTGCGCCAAGTTGGCCAATACCAATCATTAAACCACCTGCGACAATAACAGGTAACATATAAGAAATACCAGTTAAAATACCACGATAAATTTGCGAGAAAACACTGCTCTTATTATTATCAAATTGTTGTTCTGAACCGTCTGTATCAGCTTTCACATAGCCGTCTGGTTTACTCAACACGGTTTCAATCATTTCTTTACCACTACGAAGCGGCTCAGCAACACGTCTTTGGATAAAAGGCATTCCGGCAAAACGTTCCTTATCTTTTGCAGTGATATCTGTCGCAAAAATGACTGCTTCTGCGCCTTTAAGAATTTCAGGAGTAATGCGGTCTTCAATCCCATTAGCACCTTGTTTTTCGACGATAACTTCAATACCAAGTTCTTTACCAGCTAGTTCAAGGGCTTCCGCTGCCATATACGTATGGGCGATACCGGCTGCACAAGCTGTAATAGCTACGATTTTCCGGTTGTAATCTACTTTTTCATCTTGTTGTTGTTCGGAATCGAGGACGTTCATAAATTCGCCTACTGTTGGAGCGGTAGAAATGCTCTCAATAAAAGCAGGGTCGAGTAAACGCTTACTTAAAGTCGCTAAAAGTTCTAAATGAGTTGATCCGGCTTCGTTTTCTGGAATAGCTAATAAAAAGATATATTTTACTTCATTTGTTGGATCAATGCTGCCCCAAGAATTAATTGATTGATTGATACGAGCAAATGCAAAAGCAGCTTTTTTAACGGCCTTAGATTTACCATGTGGAATAGCAAAACCTTTCTCTAAACCAGTTTCAGAAATCTTTTCGCGTTCTAAGACAGCTTTTTTAAATTCATTTTTATCTGATAAAACTCCTTGATTGTGTAAAGCATCAATTAACCCATCAAATACTTCTTCTTTAGTGCGCCAATCTTTATCTAAAAAGATGAGTGGCTCCGATGTAATATTGCTTAATTTCAATGCTATCAGCTCCTTTATTAACAGTCTTTTCCCTAGGTTACTTTAGTTATACCATAATATTTTTTTGAAAAAGTACGAAAATCGTACAATTGTACGCAGTGTTGTTCATTCGCTTTTATTTCATGTATACTAAAATTAATTCGGATAGCCATGGAGGTATTTATTATGTCAGCTACTTCACTTTATCGCTTGTTTGCACCTCAAATTGAATTTTTAAGTCCTGCTGAAAAGCAAGTTTTCTTCTATATTGACAACCATATTTCTGCGATTGAAAAAATGTCGCTCACATCTCTAGCGGAGTCGACCAATGTTAGCACTACAACCGTTATTAGAATGTGTCATAAATTAAAACTTTCCGGTTTTTCTGAGCTTAAATTTTTACTTCACTCAGACAAAACAGAAACAAAACCCCTTTCCAAAGACTATTCGTCCACATTTTTAGAAACCATTCGATTAGGAATTGAGCAACTTCCGAAGAAAGAAATTGAACAAGTAGCTACGAGAATTGCCTATGCTCCTAAAATCTATATTGCCTGCCTAGGTATGACAAAAACATTAGGTGAATATTTTTCAAAGAGCCTGGTTACATCTAAGAAGAATGTTGTTTTTACGTATGATTCCTTTATTATTGATGTTTTGCCGCAAATTGTGGAAAGAGATGACTTGATTATTATTATTTCTGAAAGCGGTGGCACGGAAAATACGCTTTCGCTCGCCGAACATTTAAAATATAATTTGTCGAATGTTATTGCTATCGTAAATAATCCTAATGCGCAGATTTCCCAATATGTGGAGACGATTATTTATGCTTCTAGCGAGGTGTTTAATGAAGATTTATTTAAGCATCATCATGCCCCACTTTTAATTGTGATTGACTTGATTCTAAATGTTTTTGAACAGCAAAAAAAACTTATTTAAAAATATTTTTATGAAATTGCTTGACATGAAACCCATTTCATCATTTAAAACTAATATATAAGGTGATGAAGGAGGCGAATGATATGAAATTAGATGGAGTATGTAAGGTTAATTCAGCCCTTGGAATGGAATATCAATTCGGAGAGTTTTATATCGATAGAGATTACCTTGTTTTTGACCAAAACTTTAGCTTGGGTATGAAAAAACGACAAACATTTCCCATTGCTAAATTAGAAAAAATGGTGTTAGTCCGGGAAAAAGAGGAAATGCTGTTAACATTTAGCTGCGATAATATCGAATTTGAACTAAACGGAAATTCTCATGCCAATTTGCGCGAATTTCGGGATTTACTTCAAAATAAAGGCACAAATGCTGCGGATATTCAAAAAGCAGAAAAAGCGAGATATACAACCCACCACTATCACAACTTCGCTAAATCTTGAAGGAGGAATTCATAGTGTATAAAGCAATAATTTTTGACGTAGATGGAACTATTCTGGACACGGAAAGAGCTGTTTTACATTCTCTTCAAGCGGTTTTGGCTGAGGAAGGATTAAATTATGAGCTAGATGAATTGCGATTCGTGCTTGGAATTACCGGAGCGGCTGCGGTTGAACAGTTAAACATTTTAGACGAAGAAAAAGTATTAGATAAATGGATTGAACGCGAGGCGACATTTATTGAAGAAGTAGAGATTTTTGATGGGATTCATGAGGTTTTGCATGCGATTCCAGAAAGCGGCGTTGTTACTTCTAAAAATGCGTTAGAAATGGAAAAAGGGTTTTATCCGTTTGATATTCACGGCCATTTTCAAGCAATTGTTTGCGCGAGTGATACGGAAAACCATAAACCTCACCCGGATCCACTGCTGAAAGGTTTAGAGATTCTTGGAAGAGAGCCACATGAAGTGCTTTATATCGGGGATTCTTCTTATGATATGCAATGTGCTCATGCCGCCGGAGCTCATTTTGGCTTAGCGCTTTGGGGTGCAAAAACGACAGATGGTTTTGAAAAGGCAGAACTTGTTTTCGAAAAACCAGCAGATATTTTGGCTTATGTAAGTAAATAATAAAAACCCGCTAACCTTGGATGAAGGTGCGCGGGTTTTTTCGTTATAAATTGTTATAGTGTTCGTTGGAAACTGGTTCGAGCCAAGTCGTTCCACCTAATTCAACATTTGTGGAAATGGCTAAATGAACAAACCAGCTATCTTTTGTAGCGCCGTGCCAATGTTTTACGTCTTTAGGAATAGTCACGACATCGCCCTCTTTTAGTAGCTGGGCTGGTTTTCCTTCTTCTTGGTAGTAGCCGGTTCCGCCGGTGACAAGCAGGATTTGCCCGCCATCATGTTTATGCCAATTATTTCGAGCTCCCGGTTCAAAAGTAACATTTCCAATCGGACAATTATAAATAGTGTCTTCTGGAACAAGCATTTTTAAATAAGCATTTCCAATAAAGTAGTCATTTGTAATCAGCTCACCTTTATCAAAAATAACGCTATTTTCTAGTGTGGCCATTTTCAATTACTCCTTTCGATATTAAAAATCTTTTAGTTTCTTTTGTGCTGGAATGAGATGGGTATCGTAATTATCGATTTTGAAGTCGAGACGATCAAGTGCATCTTGCATGACATCAATACGATTTTTCAGGTCAATGCGTTGTTCTTTAAGTAATTCGGCGCGGGCTTCTAAAGTATGCTCGCCTTCCCGGAAAAGTGCTAAGTAATCAATCAAGGCTTCAATGGATAAACCAGCGCGGCGCATTTGGCGGCTAAACTGAATCCAGCGTAAATCTTCTGCGCCGAATTTGCGGACGCCATTTTCATTACGATGGACGGGTGGAATTAAGCCAATTCGTTCATAATAGCGAATTGTATCAGCAGAAACTCCACTTTTCTCGCTGGCCTCTTTTATGCTCATTGTCAGTTCTTCAGAAGCATCTACAGCAAAAAGAACTGTTTGGTTTTTAGACATAGCCATTCTCCTTTACTTATTTGATATATTCATTGTATTCCTTGGAGTTAACTTTAAGTCAAGCGAAAACACCAACCATGCTCGAATTCTATTGATGATTGGTGTTTTTTGTATGAGATTGTAGCGTTGCAAGATAAGCTAACAAGAGCCCGTCCATTTTGCGGAGGGAGAGGTTTGTTTGCTCGTGAAATTTATCGAGACGATATTGGATTGTATTTCGGTGCATAAAAAGTTCTTTCGCAGTGAGACTGATGTTGCCTTGGTTTTTAAATAACGTATGAATCAGCGGGATCCATGTGTCATCTTGATGGAAAAGACTATTGAGCTCATTGGTAATTAAACTTTCTTTCATTCGACGCGCAATTACTTTTAAACTTTCAGAAGCGACCGTTTGCACAACTTCGCGATTGTTAAAATTGAAAATGGTTCGTTCCTCTGCGAATAAACCGCGTAATTGCATATTTAGCGGGTGGAAAAGCCCCATAAAAAAGGTAGATTGAATATAAAAATCACTTTCAAGCGTGCTAGCAACGGCAACCAGTTCTTCTTCTCCAAGCAGCGAGCCAGTAGATTTTTCAATAATGACACCATAATTAGCCGAAAACATAATAAGTTCGGCATCAGGATTAAAGAAACTTAGTAATGCTTTTTGCCATTCTTGCAGCATGCTTTTAGTCGTTGCCGTTTTAATATGAAATTGGGTGATGCGATAAGTATCTTTTTCATTCGTAATCGCCATTTCTTCCTTACCAAATAACAAGTCGAACCAAAATTGAGTTGATTCTTTGGTAAAAGTTGGTAATGGTTCTGGAAATAAAGTATGTAATAATGTAGCTTCTTGTTCGGAAAGATCATTTTTAGGAATAGTAAAATAATGCGGTTCTTCAAAAAAAGAAACCGTATCCGGACTTGCTTTTATTGGATTTTTTGAAACGACTATATTGGGATATCTATTTTTTAATATTTTAATATGCACAGTGGATAGCACCCCTTCTCTATTCTTTATTTTTACAAAAGAAAGATAGGAAGTCAAATTATTGCCCGGGAAATAAAAAGGTTGCGCAGTCAACTAAATTGTTGCTATAATATAATGGTTGACGCCGCAACTAATTATGTGGCGGATTTTTTTATGAGGAGTCGGATAAATGGCAGAGAGACAGGAAAGTTTAGCGAAAGCCATCGCAATTATTCATCGTTCGGAAAGTACGTTTAAAAATAAAAAATTACTAGAAACTGGTCTTAATATAGGTCAATTACGTTATTTATGGACGCTTTATAAAGAAGATGGTATTTCCCAAGAATCGATGGCGAAACGGTTTATGGTTGATAAGGCGAGCGTGACGCGGCATATTAAGCGTCTGGAGGAACTCGAGATGATTCGCCGCGAAATCGATACGAAAGATAGACGTATTCAGCGGATTTTTGTGACAGAAACTGGTTTTAAGATGCGTGAATTAATTGAAGAAGTGACGGAAGAATGGTCCGCGCTTTTGACAGCCGGTTTTAGCGAAAAAGAAAAAGACGATTTAATGCATTTGATAGGACGGTTGTCTGATAATGCGATTATAGCAGTTGAAGGAGGAGAAACTGAATGAAAGAACAGAGTAAACGATTAGGTGAAGATAGCATTCCATCACTTATGGCGCGATTGTCGATTCCGGCATTTATCGGTATGTTTGTTATGGGGATGTATAATATTGTTGATACGATTTTCGTGTCGTATGGCGTTGGGCCATCAGGGGTTGCGGCACTTTCGATTGCCTTCCCGGTCCAAATGATACTAATGGCGATGGCCGCGATGTTTGGGATTGGGGGCGCGTCGATTATTTCCCGCTCGCTCGGTGCTGGCGAACAAAAACATGCCGATAAAGTTTTCCACCAAGTTATTTGGTTAGTACTTATTTCAAGTATTTTTATCGCGATTGTTACCTTTATTTTCTTAGATCCGCTTATTACACTTTTCGGGGCGCCGGCGGATATTCATGATATTGCCAGTGATTTCTTATCGCTTATTTTACTCGGCGCTGTGTTCCAAACCTTTGCGATGGCGATGAATAATATCGTTCGCTCGGAAGGTAATGCAAAAACAGCGATGTTAACTATGATTATTTCTGCCATTTTAAATATGATTTTAAATCCGATTTTCATTATGGGATTTGGTATGGGTGTCCGCGGTTCTGCGCTTGCGACCGTTATTGCACAAGCAGTTGGCGCGATTTGGCTCTTGATTTACTTTTTATCAGGCAAAAGTACTTTATCTTTAAAAGGATTCTCATTCCGAATGGATTTCCCGCTGATTCGCCGGATTATGGCAATCGGGTTCCCGTCATTCATTATGATGTCCGCCGGGAGTATCGTAACGGTTGCGGTAAACTGGATGCTTAATATTTACGGCGGAACGATGGCGATTGCAGTGTACGGGATTGCGAACCGAATTGCGTCGTTCGTCATCATGCCAATCAACGGTGTCACACAAGGAATGCAGCCAATCGTAGGCTTTAACTACGGTTCCAGACAATTCGAGCGTGTTATGAAAGCTGTCAAAGTGTCGATGATTGCTGCGACCGTGATGTCACTAATTGCTTGGGGATTAGTAGAAATTTTCCCAGGAATGCTCGTACGGATTTTCTCGAACGACCCAGAACTGATTGCCCAAGGAACAAATGCTGTGCGATTCATGCTACTAGCTGCTCCAACAATTGGCTTCCAAATTGTCTGCGGAGGACTATATCAAGCACTTGGTCGAGCAAGAATTTCATTTATCATCTCCCTAATGCGCCAAATCATCTGTTTAGTACCACTTTTACTGATTTTGCCGCAGTTCTTCGGTTTAGACGGTATTTGGTACGCGTTCCCGCTAGCAGATTTAGGCGCGTTCACCGTTTGTCTTGTGATTATGAGCAAAACATGGCGCCGAATTTTTAAAAACCCCGAGATAGTTTAAGCTAAAACGAATTGGGTATTTTCTAACTAGTGTCTCAAAAACAAAGGAGCGATTTGTATGGCAAAAATGTACCCGTATTTGGCTTTTGAAAATGCAAAAGAGGCTTTAGGATATTATGAAGAAGTGTTCGGAGCAACGAATATCACGAGGTTGCCAGTAACCGAAGAACAAAGCGAAATGTTCGGTCTGGCAAAAGAAAATCTCGAAAACACCACAGTTCATGGCGGATTTACAGTGCTTGGCGCGAACTTGTTTTGTTCCGACTCATTCGGAAAAGAAGTGAAGCCATCCAACCAAATCTCTATTATGCTCGATTCTAACAGCGAAGATCCCGCGGCAGTAGCTGATGCCGATGCTTTCTTTGAAAAAGTGAGCTCGTCGGGAAGAGTCAACGTAACGCTGCCTTTCGAAGAGCAATTCTGGGGCGGTAAAATGGGCCAATTCGTCGATGAATACGGCATTTCTTGGATGATTCATACGCAACCTTATTCTAAATTATAACAAGCAAGTGGACCAAGATTTTAACTATCTTGGTCCACTTTTTTAGTTGGATTTAATTTTGTCATTAAGTAATGTTCACCAATACCGGGAATAACGAACGATTTTCCGATTTTACGATAGCCATGTTTTTCATAAAAGCCAACAGCGACAATACGCGCATTACACCAAATAAGGTCAGCATCGCGTTTCCAAATTTCCGCTTCCCCATCCGCGAGTAGCGCCGTACCTAAACCCTTCAACCGCATCCGCCGTTCAGTCGCCACCCCGCGAATACGGTACTGCGTAGGATTCGGAATAATCGCCGAATTTTCCGGATAAAAACTCGCAATCCCGAGCAAAACATCATTTTCAAAAGCGCCTAGATGAAACGTATCCTCCAAATCATCATGCAGATAAATCGCATTACTTTCAGGTTGTTCTGGGCGAAGAACCCGGTGTCTAATATCTTGCGTATCTTTTGCCTTGATTTGCTTGATTTCCACGGCACTCACCTCCACATTATTTCTTTCTATTATAACCAATCTTACTAAAATATCTATTCAAAAGTTAATTTTGTTTCATAGGAATAACCGCGAACCAGCTCTTGATCAATCCAAGCAACCGTTTCTTGTAAAAGGTAATCTGCATTTTCAGCCGGCATTTGCCAATTTTGCGGAGTGATAAATGCCTGCCGCTCACTTGATGCTAAATAACGTTCACCGGGTGCGCCAATCGAATGGTCCAACTCAACAAAAAGATAAGCCTGTCCGTCCAAAAGAAAATAACCGGGAAACTGCAAATAACTTTTCGAAAGCCCCAGTCGGCTCAAGATTTTCTGAACTTCTTGATGAAAAGCCGGGTCGTTTAAAATATCCGCATGAACAGGAGTGAGAAGTGACTCTGTAAGCAAAAGCCGGGCAGATGTTAGCTGCTCTGTCTTTCCAGGTTCCTGTTTTAACAAACCTTGATAACGGTCAATAAGCCATTTTTTACGAGCAATACGAGCTTCTTCATCGATTAATTTTTGTTGGTATTTAATAAGTAAATCGGGCAAACTTTCCGATGTGTTTTTGTCGAGATATTGTTTGAGTTCTTGCAAGGAAAACCCCATATATTGCAATGCTTGAATAAGATTGAGTTGTTCTTCTTGAGCCGTTTTATAGTAGCGATATCCAGAAGTAGGATCGGTAAAAGCGGGGACCAAAAGCCCAATTTTGTCATAATAGCGCAGTCGTTGGATGGAGAGCTGGCTTTTCTTGGCCATTTCCCCGATGGAAAAAAGCGGTTCCACATGTATCACCCTTTCGTCTTGACTCTATAGTTACTATACACTTTATCATAAAGGTAATTCAAAGCGAGAGGTGAAAAAAATGAAAATTATTGTGGAAAAAGACTACGAAAATATGAGTAAAACAACGATGCAACTGCTTTTAGGGAAAATGTATCAAGATAAGTCCGTACATTTGGCAATCACAGCGGGTTCGACACCGAAGCGAATGTACGAACTATTAGTGGAAGAAATGAAAGAAAAAGCGCCACTGACAAATGTGAACTATTATAATTTTGACGAAATCCCAATTGGCGACGAAAAATACGGCGTAACGATTGCCAATTTAAAAGCGATGTATTTTGATCCAGCGGGAATTCCAGAAGAGCAAATTCATATGCTAGACACAAAAAACTATACAGAACACGAAGCCCATTTGAAAGAAGTTGGCGGCTTGGACGCGATTTTAATTGGGATTGGCGAAGATGGTCATTTTTGCGGAAATCTCCCCGGTGTAACCAAATTCGGCGATGAAACCCGACTTGTTTCCGTTCAATCACGCCCAGACATGTTCGACATTTTGCTCGGAGAAGTTGGCGGCGATGCAGAAAAAGTCCCAGAATATTACGTAACAATGGGACCAAAAAGCGTCATGCACGCAAAAGAAGTCATCCTATTTGCAAACGGCAAGAAAAAAGCAGCGATTATCAAAAAAGCGCTGCAAGGCCCAGTGACAGAAGACATCCCAAGCTCGATTTTCCAGTTACACCCTAATTTTACGGTCGTGCTAGATGAGGAAGCGGCGAGTGAATTAAATCGTTAAAAATAGGCCAGCACTGTTGCTGGCTTTTTTTGTGGGACGGGAGCGGGAAATGTTTGTGATTTAAAGTGCAAAGTTGCTAGTTTTTGTGATAAAATGGCTTCATATAAATAGAATAAGAGAGGGATAATGATAATGGTGAAAGTAGCTTCAAGTACAAGCGCGGCAAAGGCAGCTGTATCTGGTGTAATATCAGTTTCTGTTAATAGAGGTGAACAAGTTTCTCTAGAGAAAAGTAATATCTCCAGTATGGAATCTGGGGAAAAAATCAACAATCAATTATTAAAAGATTTGGTAGATTTAGTAGAATGTGTTCAATTCCAAAGTCGAAAGTTTCCAAAAATTGCTGAAATGATGGATTTGCAAGATAAGCAAATTAAATTTTAAGGGATGAAAAAGTTGAGAGAGAATACAAATGATAACGAGCGTGCAGCATACAATCAACGAATTATAGAAAAAGAGAATCAGTTGGATAAGATGAAAGAAAATCGAAAAGAAATAGAAAAATCACTTTATCAATTAGATGAAGATTTTCGAAGAGGATTTCATCAATTAAGAATGTTGAATGACGAAAATATAAGAGAAGAAGATAATAAGACATTTCAAGAAGCTCAAAGAAATGAAGAATCGGAAAGAGGCTTTCGACTAAAGGTACAAATTGCTCGAGAACAGTTTTCCTATGTTTTTCAAAAGGAAATCCATCGAATCGATGACGAACGAGAAGAATTATACAAACAAAGGAGTGAGATTCCTTGGGATTGATTTATTCAAGCAGTGATTCAGAAAAACTAATGCAAGCTCTTTCTAAAAATCTAGCTAGTAGTAAAGAAGTAATCAGCCAGTTAAAAGGCGGAAGTCAAAAAATCATTCGAGCTGTAGATGGGCGCACACTATCGGGAACGGCCTATACTGCTGGAAAAGGCTTGTTCACGGATATTATCTTGCCCTTGATTGCAAAGGTAACTTCAGCTTGTGACACTCTTGAACAGGAGCTACATAAATATAAGACAGCGGATTCGATTGTTTCAAGTGAGGGTTTCTTGAATGAAGATAATTTACAGGAACAAATCGAAACTAAGAAAGACCTACAAAAATCGATAGACCGTACTGCAATGCTTATGAATATAATGATGAAGACAAGCATAATTGCTACTTTATCAGATACAGCATCAGAGCATATAAGAGAATTAAATCAAATGTCAGACAGTCTGCAACAAGATATTTATGAGTTGCAAAGAAAGATAGAACGTCTGTATGAATTTGATGCGCAAACTAAAGGCCTTTTTAAGAATAGCTTAGATGAAATGAAACTGGCTATGCAAGGTGTGTTGGTTTTAAATAACACGACTGTGAATAGTGATGGGACATATCAATTACCTGCGGGCGTGGATAAAAGCTGGTTTACAGAACTGAAAAGTGAAGAACAGCAACAAGAGATGGAAGAGAATGAAAAGAAAATTGCTATTAAAGAGTTGAATGAATTATTTGAGAAGAATCCGGCAATGGCTATTGAAAAAATTAAAAATAATGATCGTTTATTTGGCTATGTAATAGGAGCTTTGGATAAGTTCCCAGAAGGTATTCAAAATGCGGCTTTAGGAATTTTTATTGCACAAGAGAGTTGGAATAAACTACCGAAAGACGTTGCTACAAAAGTTTTAAATAGTTCTAAATTTGCTTCGTATCTTAGTAATGCACCACTGCCAACACAAGCAATTGCGTATAAAGGACTAATAAAATTAAACGAAAAAGGCTGGAGTGTACTTGCACCAATTGGATATGCGACTAAAATCTTATCCAAAACTAGTGAAGGAGCTAAACTCATTGCAGGTTCTAAGGTAGGTTTGGATTTATTTAAAAAGTTAAAACCAGTTTCTGAATTTGTCAAAGCGCATCCAGTCGCGAAAGAAAGTATTGGTTATGCCGGAGATGGGTTAAGTGTAATTGCTTATGCTTATGATGAATTCACCAACCCAGAAAGCCCAGCATATGGAGATGAGAGTAAAGCGGTGTACGGGGGGATTAATTTATTTATGATTAATGTAGGGCCGCTTGAAGGCGTACAGTATGGTGGACCTGTAGGTGCAGTCGCAGGAACATTTAATACTCTTTGGCAGTTTGGGAAGTATAATTTAATTAATTATTTCCCCAAAATATCTCCAGGTGGAAAAGATAGTTTTGGATGGAATAAAGAAAAAGATAAGCGTACTTGGTTGGATAAGCAATATGAAAAGTATGGAAAGCATGAAACTATTCCAATTAATAAAGAATATCGAACAGGAGTTCAACCACAAGGTGGAAGTCCTAACTTTAATCCAAATGATAATAAAAACCAAGAAACAAATACAGGGATAGATGCTAATAAATCTCCCTATGAGAATTGGGGTATAAAATGAAATTAACAAAAATTCTGTTCAACAAAGATATTCAAGAAACTGTCCAAAAAATCAGCTTTAATCAAGCCAGCCAAGTAATTAACAAAAAAACGATAGAAAAAACAATGAACCAAAAAATGTTGCTTATGAGATACCTTGTCTTTGTAATTATCGTAGGCATTGAAATCCTATTAGCAAGCACATTCTCGGGTTGGGTTGTTAGCAGTCCGGTTTTTGCATTAATAGAATGGGCCGTTGTTTTAGTCACAATCATTTATTTTTTCAAGATAAATTTAAAAAGTTTCTCGGAAAACTATTTATCAAGATTTTATTCATGTTGTTCTATTATTTTTAGTATGGTATCGGTTATTTTTTCACTGGGATTATGGTTTGTATTCGGAGCATTTTCAGCGGGAATAAAAGAAGAATATATGGCGCAAATTGTTATACAAACTATTAGTGCAGTTGGTGGCGTTATACTGGTTAGCTTTGCAATCTACAAATATTTGCAATACCTCGAAATAAGCGAACTAGCAGACTTTGATTCAACAATTAAAATTCCTTTATGGGGAAAAATTATTGATAAGTCCTTAATTTATGGCATTGTGATTGTTATAGCAGGTGTGCAGATTTATCGAATGAATAAATTTTGGCTTTTAAATGACGACTCATGGATTTCTACAATGTTAGTTCCGCTGGGGCAAATATTGTTAATGGCTATTGTTGTATTTTTATTGGTAGCTATTCCCGTGCGATTTTTTTACCCAGATTTTGTCAAAAGTTACTTACTTCAAAAATATACAGAAGCGTTTCGTAAAGAACATGGTTTCACTGAAAAACAATGGTACAGCGAATAAATAAAAAAGAAGTCCTCAATCGAGGACTTCTTTTTTTCTACAACTTCAACCATGCACACTAGCAAACTCCGCATCACGCAACTCGACGCGACGGATTTTCCCAGAATCGGTTTTCGGTAATGCCTCAACAAACTCAATCCGGCGTGGGTATTTATATGGAGCCGTTTGTTCTTTCGTAAATGTTTGTAATTCATGCACAAGCTCATCGGTGCCCTCATAGCCATCTTTTACAACGATAAAAGCTTTTACGACGGTTCCGCGGATTTCGTCAGGGCTTGCGACAACAGCGACTTCTTTTACGGCTGGGTGATGTGTAAGCGCGTCCTCTACTTCAAACGGTCCAATGGTATACCCGGAGCTAATAATAATATCGTCATTCCGGCCTTGGAACCAGTAATAATTATCTTCATCGCGAATCGCACGGTCACCAGACACAAAATAATCACCACGAATCGCTTTTTGCAAGCGTTCGGGTTCCTTATAGTACTCTTTAAAAAGTGCCGGGAAGTCTCTACGCATCGCGATATCGCCAATCTCACCAACGCCGACTGGATTACCGTCCGCATCAATAATCGCCATGTATTCAGGCATAATCGGTTTGCCCATCGAACCAGGGCGAATCGGCGTATCGACAAGCGTCCCAATCAAAAGCGTGCTCTCCGTTTGGCCGTAACCGTCACGAACTTTAACGTCAAAATTATCTTGGAAAACTTGAATTACTTCGCGGTTTAAAGGTTCGCCCGCTGATACGGCACTACGAAGCGCACTTAAATCGTGTTCGCGCAAATTGTTCACTTTTGCCATTAAACGATATTCTGTTGGCGTACAACATAGCACGTTGATTTTTTCTTCTTCCAGTAAATGAAGTTGTTTTTCAGGAATAAAGCGACCGTTGTAAATGAAGCCAGTCGCGCCTTTTCCAAGTACAGAAAGGAACGGCGACCAAACCCATTTTTGCCAACCAGGACCAGCTGTGGCCCAAACGATATCGTCTTCGTGAATATCTAGCCAATGATCGGCCGCAATACGAATATGCGCGTAACCCCAACCGTGGATATGTACAACACCTTTAGGATTACCCGTTGTTCCACTCGTGAATGCAAGCAGACAAGCGTCATCGCGAGAAGTTTCTACGCGTTCAAACTCGGTCGAAGCAGCGTCCATTAATGTTTCATAATGATCCCAGCCCGATAATTTATCGCCAACAATGATTTTTTTCGAAACAGAAGGGATGCTTTCAATTTTATCAAATTCGGCAGTCATTCCATTGTAAGAAACGATTGCTTTTACGTTTGCGTGGTGGATACGGTATTCTAAGTCGTGCGCTTTCAGTAGCTCGGATGCCGGGATAATAATGGCACCAGCTTTCCATAAGCCCATATAAATAGCGTAAGTTTCTAGTAGTCTAGGTGTCATCACAATAACATGGTCGCCTTTTTTAATGCCGGCATCTTTTACAACATTGGCAAATTTGTTCGCTTGTTCCAGCAAGTGGCGGTAGCTCCATGTTTTTGTTTCATTAAGTTCGTTTTTCCAAATTAAAGCGGTTTTTTCAGAACTAAATTTAGCAATCTCGTCAGTAATATTATAAAGTTCTGGAGCGATTAAGTTTTCTGAATTCATAATGACTCTCCTTTATAAGTAGATTGTATATTTTGATAATTTTGTTTTAGTACCTAGTATTAATATATGGTAATATAAATGCTCCGTGAAAGCAACTAAAGTGTTCCTGTGAAAATTTGAGCAGATTGTTCTTACATCTAATCCAAGCTATGCTAAAATAGCTATAAGTGACTTTTTAGAAATGAGGTGCATAGATGGAACGAGCTTTCTTTATGCAACAAGCGCTTGAAGAAGCCGAGAAAGCACGAGAAATTGGGGAAGTTCCAATTGGTGCAGTCGTTGTTTTAGATGGAGAAATTATTGGCCGGGCGCACAATTTGCGTGAAACGAGCCAAAATGCGGTAACCCATGCGGAATTACTTGCCATTCAAGACGCGTGTAAACATCAGAATTCATGGCGACTTAGCGGTGCAGAACTGTACGTCACGCTAGAACCATGCCCGATGTGTAGCGGCGCCATTTTACTTTCGCGGATTGAAAAGGTTTACTACGGGGCAAAGGATCCAAAAGCCGGCACAGCGGGATCATTAATGAATTTGCTGCAAGATGACCGATTCAACCATACGTGTGAAGTAGAAGCTGGATTAATGGAAGCCGAAAGCAGCGAAATGTTAAAAAGTTTTTTCCAAGAACTGCGAAAACGGAATAAATTAAATAGGTCTTAATGCTCATTATGCGAAATGATACTTTTATGAAAGTTATTGTGAAATAAAAAGCAATAAGCCTTACCAACATTTACAGCCAGATAATAATTGCAAAATTTATCACAATCTAGCAAAAACAAAATAACATCGAAAGTACTAAATAAATTTGTCGCAAAATAGGATAAAATATACTCCAGATAGAACTCATTATAAAGTAAAAACCTTTCTTAACTAGTTCCTAAATCTTTGAAAAATAACGATTACATATTAGTATATTATGCTTTGTGAATTACAGAGCAACTGGAGACGTCACTTTGGGCGGTTTTTCACAAGATTTTTAAGAAAGAAGCACAAATCAAGGAACGAAACAGTAATTTTCAGCTTAAAAAGGAGGAGAAAAGGGTGGATAAACTATTTTTAGCCCGTTTTCAATTCGCATCAACAACGATTTTCCATTTCTTATTTGTACCACTTTCAATTGGACTTGTATTTATGGTTGCTCTTATGGAAACGTTGTATGTCGTGAAGGGGAAAGAAATTTACAAAAAAATGTCGAAGTTTTGGGGACACATTTTTCTTATTAACTTCGCTGTCGGTGTCGTAACCGGTATTATTCAAGAATTCCAGTTTGGGATGAACTGGTCGGATTACTCAAGATTTGTTGGGGATGTATTCGGTGCACCACTTGCAATCGAAGCGTTACTTGCATTCTTTATGGAATCTACGTTTATCGGACTTTGGATTTTTGGTTGGGACAAACTTAGCAAAAAGCTTCATTTAGCTTGTATTTGGCTAGTTTCAATCGGGACAATTATGTCTAGTTTCTGGATTTTAGCAGCGAACTCATTTATGCAACATCCGGTTGGTTTTGAATTTAAAAATGGCCGCGCTGAAATGAATGATTTCTTGCAACTTATTACTAATGGACAACTACTTGTGGAATTCCCGCACGTTATATTCGGGGCATTTGCTACTGGGGCCTTTTTCATTGCCGGTGTCAGTGCGTATAAGATGCTCAAAAAACAAGATGTCGCCTTCTTTAAACGATCATTCCAAATTGCAATGGTCATGGCGGTAATCGGTGGTTTTGGTGTGGCTTTCAGTGGTCACTCGCAAGCGCAATACTTGGTTAAAACACAACCAATGAAAATGGCAGCAACGGAAGGGATATGGGAAGATACAGCCGATCCAGCTCCGTGGACGATGATTGCCAAAATTAACCCAGAAGAGAAGAAAAACGAATGGGAAGTCAATGTCCCATACGCGCTAAGTTTCTTATCTTACGGTACGTTAACTGGTAGCGTAGAAGGTATGAACACGCTGCAAAAACAATATGAAGAAAAATATGGTGAAGGTGACTACATTCCACCAGTTAAAACAGCATTTTGGAGCTTCCGTATCATGGTTGGCGCTGGTATGTTAATGATTTTATTCGCGCTAATCGGTATCGTGCTTGCTTGGAAGAAAAAACTCGTTAATGCAAAATGGTATTTACGTTTGATGATTCCAATGATTGGCTTCCCGTTCCTAGCGAACTCAATGGGTTGGATTATGACAGAAATAGGGCGACAACCATGGGTAGTTTTCGGTTACATGAAAACCGCTGATGCTGTATCGCCAAACGTTTCAGCAGGACAAATTTTATTCTCGATAATTGCGTTCTCGACGATTTATACAATTTTAGCCATTCTGTTGGTTTACTTGTTTATACGTGAAATTAAAAAAGGACCAGACGGACACAAACCAGAAAAAGCAGAGATTTCCGTAGATCCGTTTGATAAGGGGGATGAAAGCTTTGTCACTAAATGAGTTATGGTTTTTATTAGTCGCCATCTTGTTCATTGGATTCTTCTTCCTTGAAGGTTTTGACTTTGGTGTTGGGATGTCTACACGTTTTATGGCTAGAAATGCACTGGAACGCCGCGTACTTGTTAATACGATTGGGCCGTTCTGGGATGCAAATGAAGTTTGGTTATTAACTGCTGGGGGCGCGATTTTTGCCGCTTTCCCTAACTGGTATGCAACGATGTTTAGTGGTTATTATATTCCACTAGTATTCTTATTACTTGCGCTAATTGGCCGTGGTGTTTCGTTTGAATTCCGTGGTCAAAAAGATTCGGCACTTTGGGTAAAAACGTGGGATTGGGTTATTTTCTTCGGTAGTATTTTACCGCCATTCCTATTTGGTGTATTATTCGCTAGTTTGATTCAAGGTATGCCAATTAATAGCGATATGGATATGTACGCTGGATTCTTTGATTACATTACCGTATTCTCCGTATGGGGTGGCGTGACGATTACGCTTATGTGCCTACTTCACGGATTACTATTTATTACTTTACGTACAGAAGAAGATATTCAAGATCGTGCTCGTCGCATGGCGAAACGTGTTTGGTTTATTACTGTGCCAGCTTTAGTCATCTTTGTTGTACTTGCTTACTTCAATACAGATATGTTCCAAGTTAGACCTGTACTTGTACCACTAATGATTGGAATTGTAGTCGTAATGTACGTGCTATCCGCTCTTTTCATCTGGAAAGATCGCGATATTTTGGCATTTACATTCGGCGGACTTGGAATTGTCTTCACGATTGCAACAATTTTCGTGTCACTATTCCCACGTGTAATGATCAGTTCTATCAACAGTGCGTTTGATTTAACGATAGAAAATGCAGCTTCCGGACAATATTCGCTTAGTGTGATGACGATAGTTGCCGTTACGCTATTGCCGTTTGTTCTTGGTTACCAAATTTGGAGCTACTATGTTTTCCGTAAGCGCGTTTCTAGTAAGGAGAAAATGACGTATTAATGGGAAAAGATTTAAGGAACTACAAAGGAATTAAAAAAATAATGGCGATTCTCGCAGTTTTCACGCTAGTTCAAGGTGCTGCGATTATCGTGATGGCGATAACTTTAGCTCGTGCAATCACGGATTTATTTCACGAGCAGCCATTTCAATCAGTCACAATACAAATAGGTCTCTTCGCGGGGGCCTATTTCTTGCGTCACTTTTTGAACGTATGGAAAAAACAAATCGTTTATCGCTATGCTGCGAAACTGGCGAAAACGATGCGGGAAGAGTTGCTGGATAGCCTGTTTGCGCTTGGACCACGTTTTGCTCGAGCAGAAGGAACTGGGAAAGTTGTAACGATGGTTATGGAAGGCGTGGCGGATTTCCGGAATTATCTGGAACTGTTTTTACCTAAAATGATGAACATGGCAATTATTCCTGCGATGATTTGGGTTTATATAGCATTTCAGGACTGGACGTCTGCTTTTATTTTAATGATTACTTTGCCGATTTTAATTGTATTTATGATTATTTTAGGATTAGCTGCGAAAAAACAAGCTGATTCGCAGTTTGAAACGTATCGCGTGCTGTCCAATCACTTTGTAGATTCGCTAAAAGGACTGGAAACACTGCGATATTTAGGGCTCAGTCATGACCATGAAGGAAAAATCGCTTCGGTTAGTTCGCGTTACCGCAAAGCGACAATGAAAACGTTGCGTGTGGCGTTTATGTCTTCGTTTGCGCTCGACTTCTTTACGATGCTTTCGATTGCGCTCGTTGCGTTATTCCTTGGTCTTGGTCTCATTGACGGCAATATGAACTTGCCGATTGCGCTAAGTGTCTTAATTCTTGCGCCAGAATACTTTTTACCAGTTCGTGAAGTTGGCTCGGATTACCATGCCACGCTTGACGGACAAGAAGCTGGCCGCGTCATTCAAGGGATTATTGACCAAGCCAAAGCAGATAAACCTGAAATGGCCGCGCTGCCGCTAACAACTTTTGCTGAAAATACCGAGTTTTCGTTTGAAAATGTCACTGTGAAACATGGCGCAGATGATGCCGATTCGCTTCATGAGGCCAGTTTTACGGTAAAAGGTTTTGAAAAAATTGGGATTATTGGCGCGACGGGTGCTGGGAAATCAACGCTGATTGATGTTTTGAGCGGCTTTCTGGCGCCAACTTCTGGAGATTTTCGTTGGAATGGGGAAAGTGGCGCGGCGCTTGCTTCGAATGATTGGCAAACCCAAGTGACTTACATTCCGCAACATCCGTATCTTTTCCATGATACAATCGCTGGAAATATTCGCTTTTATCATCCGGATGCTTCTGCGAAAGAAATGGAAAAAGCGGCTGAATCAGCTGGCTTAAACAAGCTTGTAGCTGGACTAGAAGATGGCTATGATACGCTTGTCGGGGAAGCTGGGCGGATGCTGAGTGGTGGACAAGAACAACGTGTCGCGCTTGCTCGAGCATTTTTGACAGATCGTCCGGTTGTTTTAATGGATGAACCGACAGCGCATTTAGATATTGAAACAGAATACGAATTGAAAAAACCAATGCTCGACTTATTTGAGAATCGACTTGTCTTTTTCGCAACACATCGCTTGCACTGGATGCTTGAAATGGACCGGATTATCGTTTTAGACCACGGGGCTGTGGTTGAAACTGGAACGCATGAAGAATTACTGGCGCGTAAAGGTTTCTATTACAATTTAGTCAAAGCCCAATTGGAGGAAGTATGATGCGGAAAAGTAGCTGGATTATCCCATATATTAAAGAAAACCGCGGCTTGTTTTTACTTGTCATCTTCCTTGGAACGCTTACTTTTGCTTCGGCGGGGGCGCTTATGTTCACGTCAGGACATTTGATTTCAAAGTCGTCCTTGATGCCGGAATCAATTATGGCTGTTTACATTTCGACCGTTGGAGTACGGGCTTTTGGGATTATGCGCTCGGTTTCGCGCTATGTAGAACGACTTTCGAGCCACTCCCTTGTCCTTAGGATTCTCGAAAAAATGCGTGTTCGCTTGTATCGTTTACTCGAACCACAAGCCTTACTACTAAAATCACGCTATAAAACTGGCGACATTCTTGGTTTGCTCGCTGGTGATATTGAACATTTGCAAAATTTCTATTTAACAACGATGCTACCGGCGATTGTGAGCCTTGTGCTTTATGCCGGAGTAGTTATCGCACTCGGAGCATTTTCTATTCCGTTTGCCGCACTCTTCGTGCTCTTAATCGGCTTGCTCGTACTTGTTTTACCATGGGTCTCGCTTTTATATGCTCGCGGGAAGAATGCTTATTTAAAACAAGGCCGAAATAGTCTCTATCAAAAATTCACCGATGCTGTTTTTGGAATTAGCGATTGGAAATTTAGCGGACGTGAAAAAACATTTATTTCAAACTACGAAAAAGACGAGGCGGACATGCTTCGAACAGAAAATAAACAGTTTCACTTTGTTAATTGGCGCGATTTCTTTAGCCAGTTAGTCGTTGGTTTTATGGTTATCGTGATGGTTTATTGGAGCACCGCAGAGTCACGTGATGGCGCGTTTTCGGGCACGATGATTGCGGCTTTTGTTTTGGCGATAATGGCGCTGGCAGAAGCATTTGTACCAGTTTCAAGTGCAATCAGTGACAAATCGCTGTACCAAGATTCACTAGCCCGCCTAGACAAAATAGAAGATCCAACAATGCCAACTTTTGAAGAAGAAACGAAGGAAATCGAGCGAATTAACACAGAAAATGTTGTTTTAAAAGCTGAAAACCTAACTTTCGCATATGATAAAAAGTCACCAGAAATCTTAAACGGTTTTGATTTCACGTTACAACAAGGCGAAAAAGTAGCGATTATCGGTCGAAGTGGTACCGGAAAATCGACTTTTCTTAAATTAGTTCAAGGCGCACTACTTCCAACAGCCGGAAAAGTAACAATGAACGGCGTTGAGGTAGAAAACTTGCGACCACAAATTCCTGAATTAACCTCGATGCTCAACCAAAAAGCGCACCTTTTCAGCACGACTGTCCTAAACAACATTCGGCTGGGAAATCAAGATGCGACGGACGAAGAAGTATACGAAGCCGCGAAAAAAGTGCAACTACACGATTTTATTATGAGCATGCCAGATGGCTACCATACACAAATGAGTGAGATGGGCGAACGTTTTTCAGGCGGAGAACGAGGCCGTATCGCGCTAGCTCGGATTTTGCTGCAAAATACACCGATTGTCATTTTAGATGAACCAACAGTTGGCCTAGACCCAATCACAGAACGCGACTTACTAGCGACAATTTTCGAAACGTTAGCCGATAAATCACTCATCTGGGTAACGCATCACTTAGTCGGAGCTGAAAAAATGGATCGCGTGTTATTTTTAGAAGAAGGAAAAACGCTAATGGAAGGTCCACATGCTGAACTAATGGCAGAAGAACCACGCTACAAGCGACTTTATCAACTGGATCGACCTATTGAATTATAACTTTTAAGGCTTGCTAAGTTCATTCTTAGCAAGCCATTTTTGTAGCGCAGTTTTAATAATTGTAACAAAACTGTAATTTAAAATTGACTTTCTCTTCATTTCTGATTATGATTAATACAAGCGAAATGAAAGGGGAATTTATTATGAAAAAATTCCACGGACTGGTACTCATCGCAGTATTAACAAGTCTAATCATCCCATTTTCATTGGCAGCAAACGCTGAAACAAATGAAAATGGTAACGTCTCAACACCCTCAGAAGAAAAAACAAATACTACTAAAAATATAATTACTGAAGAAAAAGCAGAATCAACAGAACCTGCCAAAGATACATCCGTAACACCGCCACAAAAGACCAAAGTACAAACAACAATCGATATTACTGATTCACCAGAAATCTACTCCTACGAGCAAAACAGCAAGATTGCACTCAAAGATTTCACTGCAACACTCGCTGAATATACAGGCACAAAATTAACAGATTATCGATTAGCGGCGAACGCCAAACTAAGTACCGCGCAAACAGGCATTCAAGAAGTAACGCTGCTCGGAAATAGCGAAGACGGCAAAACAACCGCAGTCAAACTTAACTATTTAGTCAAAGCACAAACAGCCATACTGACAATTACTGACATGAATTTCGATGTTGAAACAAAAATTTTCACTGGTAAAACGAAACCATTCGCAAGTGTCTACATGAGTTCTCCCGAAGATGAAAATTTTGGAGAAGGGCGAGTAGAAGCGGATAAAGACGGCCATTTTTACGCAGAATGGGCTACGATTCCAAAACAAATCACGGCTTACGCATTTGATGAGGCGGGCAATTTTAGCGAAGAAGTCACCTATGTAGTTCCAGCTAAAAAAGAAAATGAAGCAGTCGTAACAGCCCCTGATAAAGTAAAGAAAATCGAAACAAACAAAGCGGTCAAAAGCGCAACTGCCAAACCCGCAAAGATTATAAAAGTAGCAAATGATGACAAATTAGATTTACCAAGCACAGGCGACAAAGGTGCAGAATGGATTTTCGTGGTAGCGGGTGTTATAGTTATTCTTATAGCAGTATTATTACTTAGAAAACGTAAAAAATAAGCTAATTTTGCTATAGGGAATAACTCAAAAAGAAGGAGCGAATAATGAAGAAGTTATTAAGCGGTTTAATTATTGTTTTAATGGTTAGCCTACTTGGTCACTCCTTTAACGCCGAAGCAGCATCCTACGAAAAAATCATTTATGACAAAGCAGTCAACCTAAAAGGGGTAGTCAATCAGTCCAAACGAAATGATGGTATTCATAGCAAAATGTACAAAACGAGTAATACAGTGAAGTATCTCGGTTCAGCTAAGAAATACGACAAAAAGACTTTGATTATTACACGCGAAGGAAAAACCGCAAGAGCTAAATGGTATTATTGCAAGCTAGGAAATACTAACATCGGTTGGATTGACTCACGAGCCTTTACAAATATTGGCAAACCAACAATTGCGGACACCGTTCCAGCTCTTTGGAACAGTAAAAAAGCAATCATCACAACACGACCAAAAGGCACAACAGCAACAACGTACCTTTATCAAAAAAATAGTGCGGGCAATTGGTATGAAGTTCGTCATTTTACCAGTCACATAGGCAAATGGGGCTTCGATCCGAAATTCTCTGAGAAAAGTTCTGGATCACCAGTCGGCGTTTACCGTACAGGCCTTGCTTTCGGGCAAAAAGGTAATCCCGGTACGAAGCTAAGTTTTAAAGCAATCACTAACCGGAGTTACTGGATTTCTAATTCCAACGACAAATACTACAATACTTGGCAAGAACGCAATTCCTCAAGTTCTGCAGATGAAAAAATGAAGATTCCGCAGTACACGTATGGAATGGAAGTGAAATACAACGCTAACCATGTAAAAGGTAAAGGGTCCGCTGTGTTTTATCATGTGGATTCACCAAAATATAATTACACATTAGGTTGCGTCTCGCAAAGTGAAGCCAATACAAAAGAAGTGCTAAAATTCGCGGATAAGAATACACTTATTGTGCTAGGCGAAGAGAGCCGAATAAAAACATTTTACGGTATAAATTAAGCTAGAGAATTTCTCTAGCTTTTTTTATTTGCTGAAAAAGCCAAGTAGCCCAGCCCCAAAATTTATTCCATTTGACGTATAATAAAAAGAAAAGAAATCGTGGGGTGAATTGTTTGACGAGCAAATCATACATAATGGGCGTGGACATTGGAACTTCAAGTACAAAGGCAGTGCTGTTTGACCAACGAGGAGAAGTGATCTTCCGGCAAGCGACGCATTATGAGCTAATTACCGACGAAACTGGAAAAGCCGAGGAGAGTCCCACCGAAATTTTTGAAGCAGTTTTAACATCCATAAAAGCAGTAATGAAAAACGTGAATAAAGATGAATTAGCGGGAATTTCGTTTAGTTCAGCGATGCATAGTTTAATTATGGTTGGGAGTAACGGAGAGCTTTTGACTGAATGTATCACTTGGGCGGACGGACGAAGCAGTGAGACGCTCGAAAAAGTAAAAAGGGATAATTACTTGTTTCAACTTTATGAAGCCACAGGGACGCCGATACACCCGATGAGCCCTTTTGCCAAAATTTGTTGGTTGAAAGAAGCGGAACCGAAATTGTTTAGTCGAGCAGAGAAATTTGTCGATATTAAATCGTATATTTTGTATCAGTTGTTTGGTGTCTGGGTGATGGATGAATCGTTAGCGTCGGGAACGGGACTTTACAATATTATGGAGCACGACTGGGAATTTGAAGCGATGGAAATTGTCAAACTAACACCCGACTTTCTACCAAAAGTGGTGCCGGAAACGTATCAATTAACTGGTGTGGAAAAAGAATACGCTAACATAATGGGGATTCCAGTAGACTTACCGTTTATCGTAGGTGGCAGTGACGGCGCGCTTGCTAATATTGGTATTCAAGCGACAGGTAGCAATGACGTTACCATTACAGTTGGCACAAGTGGTGCGGTTCGGAAGCTGACCAATCAATTCCAAATAGATTCGCGCGGTCGGACATTTTGCTACGGAGCTGGAGATGGTTATTTTATCGCAGGTGGCGCAGTGAATAACGGTGGCAAAGTGGTCGATTGGGGACTACATCAATTTGGCTCCCCAGAAGAAATTAGCCAGCGTGATTTTGCGAGTTTTATCGCGAAAATGGAAGAAGTTCCCCCTGGTGCAGCCGGTCTTTTGTTCCAGCCATATTTATTAGGAGAGCGCGCGCCGTTTTGGACTAATGATATTCGTGGTGGCTTCGTGGGACTGACAATCAACCATACGAAAGCACATTTTATTCGGGCCATTTTGGAAGGAATCGCGTTTAATCTTGCGGAAGTCTATGAGGCAGTTTCAGCACCGGACGATATTATTTATGTAACTGGCGGAATATCTGCGCACGAGGCTTGGTGCAAACTGCTGGCTGATATTTTGAACCGCGAGATACGTGTACCTCATACAATCGAAGGATCAAGCTTAGGCGCAGCAATTATCGGCATGCGTTCGCTAGGAATTTTAAAAGACTTGAACCTCAAACACACCCTGCCAATTAAAGCCGTATATCACCCAAGCGAAAATGTCGAAAAATATGCAGAACTACGCTTGATTTTCAAACAAGTCACGACACAGTTAATGTCTAGCTACAGCCAATTAAATAGTTGGCAAAAGAAGTTTGATATTAACAGCTAAATTTTGGAATTCATGATATAATCACTAAAAGAAAAGTGATAACGAGGGGGAGAAAACCATGAATAAAAAAATAGTATGGATCGCTTTAACGCTAGTAGGCATTTGTGTAGTTGGTACGATTATCGCAGCAATCATGAGTGTTTACTTACGTTAAAAAATATTTCCTTTCCGCTTGCACTTTCTACATGAAAAAGGTACACTAGTAATTGAGCTCTTTTCAGAGTTTGCGCTAAATAATTTTTTATTTGGCACTTAATTATTGGTAGCAAATTTGTCGTGCTAGACGGGGAGGTAGCGGCGCCCTGTAACCCGCAATCCGCTCTAGCGGGGTTGAATTCCTCATTTGAGGCATCGTAATTGTTTGGTCTGCCCTTGACAAGTGGTGTTGAAGGTTGGGTCTTGCGCAATGGGAACCTGTGAACCATGTCAGGTCCGGAAGGAAGCAGCATTAAGCAGTGCTTCTCATGTGCCGCGAGGTTGCCTGGCCCGAGCTAACTATCAGGGTAACGCAGGTGATTGCATGTCGATATGAGGTGCGCGACACTAATTTTAAATATATTAAAGGACTATTTTGCCTAGCGCAGAGTAGTCTTTTTTCTACAAACATCGCCTATTCTTACAAAATAATGTATAATGCTACATAAACTGGTACAATATAAAATAGTAAAGCAATTCATGACAAAGGATGAAAATGATGCAACAACTAAAATCAAAAAAGAAATGGCTACCGGCTCTAATCATCGCAATTTTAATAGGGATTATTGCAATCTTAGCAATTATGTTCGGTCTTTTTCAGCGCCAAGAAGTGTTTGATAAGTATGAAGTAGCTTACGAAATCGACGGCAAATTATATGAAGTTTTCCCAATTAGCGCGACAGATATTGGCGTCGATAAGAAATCCAAAGATAAAAATCTTTATTTCCGCGTGAACAGTTACTACAATATCGATTATTTATTCCGCCTCGCTTATAAACAATACGAAATCAATGAACCATCTAAAAATAAATATTACTCCGGCCTAATCGATTATAGCGTCGCAGATAACGCCTACGTGACCCAAAAAGACGTCTATATAACAAACAATGAATCCTATGCAACCTACGACTTTTTCGACAAAAACGGTAAGAAAATCTATACCTACAATCCCGAAGAAACGTCCAATGATGATTACATCGTGCGCATCAAACCAACAATTCTACAAGGGTACGAAAAAAGTGATATTGGTAGTTACGATGATTATCTAAATATTACGGCACTTTTTAAAGATAAATTAGGCATGGACGTAAAAGTCCGAATTGATGATGATAAAGAAATGGTTATTTTCTCTATAAAATAAAAAAGAGCATCCAGGTGGGTGCTCTTTTTTACTTAGTAACATAATATGAAATCATAGCTCCAATAGCAATTGCTACTAATTCAGATGTCGTTCCTCTTCAAAAATTTTTAAATTAGACTCAGACATAGTAGAATAATCATCATCTGTAATTTGATAACTTATTTTAAAAGCCCCATAAAGTTTTAAAAATATCATCCAAATTTTGTAAATCAGCAGAGGTAACTTCTATTGTTTTGAAATTATCATTTTTGGTTAGGATCTTCGCCCTTTTTTAGTAAATAGCAATCATGTTCTAATATTCACATAGACTCGAATTTTGCTAATATCCCTGATATGGTTGCGCTTTCACTATCTATTTCTACATGCTATAATATGATAAGTAAGCAAGTTTATGGTGGTGGCTAGCTCTTTCAACAAGGAAGGGTGATGCCTATGAATATTTTTGTTAGGATTGCCTGGAAGGGATAACCCATGACCGTTTATGAAGCACTGTCTTTTGCAGTTGCTTTTGCAACCCTTGTGTTGCTATTGAACAGTCAAAATAACAAAAAAAAATAACCACTTGTTAACTTTTGGCGAAGTTAGTGGTTATTTTATAACTATTTAGCTAGTGGCCACCTTAATTGGGCTTACACTTGAGAGTCATGTTAGCGCATGGCTCTCTTTTCATTTATATGATACCACATTTTCAGTGAAATAAACAACCTTAATGATGGTATCTGTATTCATTTACTAAATTTGAATTTTTATTATAATCTTAACTAACAAACAAATTTTTACTATCTATTAAGAGGTATAACTTTCTTCTATTTATTATCGTCTGCTTTCTTTTCAGCATCTTGCTTCTTTTGTTCTTCGACGGTTGCTGGTTCTTTTATATCATCGGGAAACACGATTGAAAAATGTTCTTTTTTGACCACTTTGCTATTTTTTGACTCTTCCGGCATATCTCGTTTGACTGCCATAATTATCACCTCGACTCGTTGGTATTGCTTATCTTATGCTCATTATAACACAGAACCAAAAATGGATAAATTAATAAAACTGTGTAATGTTAACGCTTACTTACACAGTTTTTTACGATATGTGTGTAATATGACTCTAGATGTAAAAAAGATAAGGTTTACAAGAGATTAACGTATATTTTTTCCTAAAATAGTACTTGGCACGGAAATTGCAATAGATTAAAGTGAATCTAAATGTAAGCCTTATCATGAAACGGAGAGGAGGGCTCCCAAAAATTCACGAGGTCGTGCAAAGATTCCATCTGATTTGTTCTAGTAATGGGGATTGCTAGGACAAAGTAAACAGATATAGCTGATAAACTTAAAGGGAAATATACATAAAAATTATATTTTGTTTAAGAGATGAGCGCTAAATAAAAAAGCTTTACGGGAGGATAAAATATGAATGGATTAACAGCATTTTTAGAAAAGTATTTTGTGCCGGTAGCAGCAAAAATTGGTTCACAAAAACATCTAGTTGCATTACGTGATGCTTTTATTTCAACAATGCCAATCACTATGGCTGGGTCAATTGCAGTACTTTTAAATGCGTTTTTTAGGGATTTTCCAACTGACTGGGGATGGACAGGATTTGTGGAAGCGATGCAACCACTTATCGGAATTAATGGATATGTATACAATGGGACGTTAGCAATTGTTTCAATTATTTTTGCCTTTTCACTAGGGTATAATTTATCAAAAGCATATGAAGTGGATCGATTAGCTGGGGGGCTAGTTTCTCTTGCTGCTTTTGTTATGAACTTAACTGTTACTGTAAGCTTAGATGCAGTAAAAGCTGCGATTGCGGCTTCTAATGCAAATTTCGATGTAAATACTTTACCAAAAGAATTTGCTGGAATTTACGGATTCTTTAGCCTAAGCCAAGTAAATGGTACCGGCTTGTTTACCGCAATGATTTTCGGTTTTATATCAACTATTATTTATGCGAAATTAATGCGCAGAAATATTATTATCAAAATGCCAGATTCTGTTCCACCGGCTGTAAGTAAAGCTTTCGCGGCGATCATTCCTGCGTTAGTTGCACTTTATGTTGTTGGTATTATTGACTGGGCATTCTTCAAAATCACAAATATGGACGTTATTACTTGGATTTCCAAAACAATTCAAGAACCGCTATTATCACTATCGCAAGGCTACGGAGCTGTTTTACTAGTTACTTTCTTAGTACAATTACTATGGTTCTTCGGGATTCATGGTCCGAACGTACTTGCTCCGGTTCTAGAATCACTTTGGGGTACAGCACAACTACAAAACATTAGTGCGGCACAAGAAGGCGCTAAATTACCATTCGAATGGGTACGTGGTTCTTTCGATGCGTACGTATGGATGGGTGGTTCAGGCGGTACACTTGTATTAATTATCGCGTTACTAATGTTCTCGAAACGAGCGGATGCACGAACAGTTGCGAAATTGTCTCTTGCACCAGGTATATTTAATATTAACGAACCAATCATGTTTGGTTTACCGATCGTATTAAATACAATTTACTTAATACCATTCCTAATCGCGCCAATGGTAATGGTAACAATCGCTTACTTTGCAACAACACTCGGCATTGTCGGTCCAGTTAAAATTGCAGTAGTTTGGGTAATGCCGCCACTTCTGAATTCCTTCTTAGCAACCGGGGGAGATTGGATGGCACCAGTAATTTCACTCATAAATATGGTCGTCGCGTTCTTGATTTGGGTACCATTTGTTATTACCGCAAATCGCGTTGGTGTACCAGAAGAAGAGATGAAAGCTTAGAAAATAATAAGTTTCTGGCTAGGTGCAGCTAAATTGTGCCTAGCCAGTATATCATGTAGGAATTCCTGCACCATTTTTATTCATTGCAAGAAGTGAAAGATAAAGTTAAACTATATAAAAGGAGGTTTTTTTAAATGATTATTCTTAACTGTCCAATGAAGCGAGATTACATTACTGAATTATTAGAGACATACGATAAAGACGGTGTAACTTTTAAAAAAATAGATGAAAAAGGCATGAAACTTACTTTTGAAACAAATATTGAAGACGAAGAAAAGGCAGCAAAAATCGCTAAAGAAACTATTAAAGCAACTGAAATAGGCTCTGTACTCTATTTCCAAGTTAGTGTGGGTTGAAGATGAAAATTGTTAATGCACTATTTCTTATTAGTATAGGTCTTATTATTATTATGTTTAGTCCTTCTTATGGAAAAGATGGAATGGCTAGTGTACCTCTTCTAGTTACAGGACTTGCGGTTGTTTTAATCGGCAGTGTTTTCATTGTGCTAAAAATCCGTAAAGATAAGAAAGAAAAGAATTAGAAGGAGTCGATTGAAAAGTGAATGTCACACAGAAATTATATATATCCCAAAAAGAATGCTTTGATACACTTGTGAGCTCAGCAATCTATGACGTAAAAAATGCCACTGGTAAAACGCTGCAAGTACGCAAATTAGAAGGATATAAATACCAACGGACAATGTCTAACGGCGCGCTTGCGACAACGAAAATTGTGAAAGTGCAACCTAATGAACTTTATCAATTCGAAACAAGCAGTCGAGTAAACAAACATACAACGACATATACGATCAAATCTACAAGCGAAACAACTTGCGAAGTGACGTATAACGAATTAATCGAAACGGAAAAAGCAATGAATAAAATGAATAATATTATTGTTGGTTTTATGTTTGGTTTCTTCCGGAAAAAACGTGTGAAAAACTTGCTGAGATCGATTGAGCTTTCCGTTATTAATGAGAGTAAGAAAAAGCAAGAGAAGTTAGCTGCTAAAAGTGAACAGTGAGGGTTTGGAATCGGGCTTTTTCGGGGGTCTGGTTCTTTTTTTGTTTTTGGGTTGGGGGTGGATGGTTTTTGGAGGCTAGCCCGACTCAGGATGTTTTGAAACTTCTATTAAGGATTAAATCATCGCTGCGCTCAGATTTATATTGAAGAACTAAATCAAAATAAAGTACATTTTGAAAGTTCTTCAACAATACGTTATAATAAAACTACTAAAATGGTTTTAGGTGAAGGAGAGTGGCAGATGGCGTATCAGGCTTTGTATCGGGTTTTTCGGCCGCAGTCGTTTCAGGATGTTGTTGGACAGGAACATGTGACGAAAACGCTTAAAAATGCCATTGTGCAAAATAAAACTTCGCATGCTTATTTATTTTCTGGGCCTCGGGGGACAGGGAAGACTAGTGCGGCGAAAATTTTTGCGAAGGCGATTAACTGTGAACACGGCCATGACGGGGAGCCTTGCAATGAATGTGAGATTTGTAAAGGGACAACGGACGGCTCTATACCAGATGTTCTTGAAATTGATGCTGCCAGTAATAACGGGGTTGAAGAAATTCGAGATATCCGGGAAAAAGTAAAATATGCGCCAACTGTGGCGAAATATAAAGTATATATTATCGATGAAGTGCATATGTTGTCGACGGGAGCGTTTAATGCGCTACTAAAAACGCTGGAAGAACCGCCGAAACATGTCATTTTTATTTTGGCAACAACCGAACCACACAAGTTACCGCTAACGATTATTTCGCGGGTGCAACGCTTTGATTTTAAACGAATCACGACACAAGATATTATTGGTCGTTTGAAATTTATTTTAGAAGAAGAGAAAATTCCTTATGACGAAAAGGCGTTAATGATTGTTGCGCGTGCTGCTGAAGGTGGAATGCGTGATGCGCTTAGTTTGCTTGATCAAGTTATTTCTTACGGCTCGGAAGAAGTTACCGTGGACGATGCACTTGAAATCACTGGGTCTGTTGCGCAAAACTTGCTTACAAAATTAGTAAGTGCGGCCTTTGACGGAGACGCAGCAGAAGCCATTTCGACTTTGACAGCGCTACTTGCAGAAGGTAAGGATCCTGTTCGTTTAGTGGAAGATTTACTTGTCTTCTTTAGAGATGTACTGCTGTATCAAAAGGCGCCAAACCTTGAAGAAACATTAGAACGGGCTTTAATTGACGATGATTTTGTCGCTCTGGCAAAACGAGCAGATTCACTTAAAGTATATGAATTTGTGAAAATTTTAAATGCAGCGCAGCAACAAATGCGTTTTTCAAATCATCCGGGTATTTATGTCGAAGTGGCGCTTGTTCAATTAACGCAAGCAGGACAATCAGCTATAGGCGGCGGGAATGTGCCAGCTGATGCAGCTTCTGGAAGTGATGTATCTGACTTGAAACGCCAATTAGAGCAAATGAACCAAGAGATTCAAACGTTGAAAAAACAAATTGCCAGTGGAGCGGGAGCAGCTCCAGCCGATAAACCAGCGCAAAGTCGTGGTGGGTCTAAAAAAGCTATCAACAACGGCAAGCAATTTAAAGCACCGATTGGTAAAATTAACCATGTGCTAGGTGAGGCTAAAAAAGAGAATTTACAATTGATTCGTGGTTGTTGGGGCGAGTTGTTATCCATGCTGATGGCATCTCAAGCAGCCCTTTTAAATGACGCAGAACCTGTAGCTGCATCTCAGGACACTTTTGTGTTAAAATTTAAGCATGAGATTCACTGTCAAATGGCGATGGATAATCCGAATTTTGTTGAAACCATCACATCAAGTATTGCACGACTGACACAAGTAAATTATACTTTTATTGGAATCCCAGAAGATCAATGGGCTGATGTAAGAGAGAATTTCCTTCATAGTCATGGTAGTGATGCTGATGCGGAGGACGGTGCAAATTCAGAAGCTAGAAAACCAGCGGAAGATCCTTTTGTTGCAGAAGCGGCGAAACTCGTTGGCGAAGATTTGCTTGAAATTAAAGATTAAAAAACAATAGAAGAAAGAGGAGATTATTCATGCGTGGAATGGGAAATATGCAAGGTATGATGAAACAAATGCAAAAAATGCAAAAGGAAATGGCGAAAGCTCAAGCTGATTTAGAAGCTCAAGAGTTCACTGGAACAGCTGGCGGCGGAATGGTTACAGTAAAAGCTACTGGTAAACGCGTCATTACGGATGTTGTTATAAATGAAGAAGTAGTTGATCCAGAAGATATCGAAATGCTACAAGATTTAGTACTTGCAGCAACAAATGATGTATTAAAACAAATTGAAGATACAACTTCACAAACAATGGGTAAATTCACACAAGGATTAAATATCCCTGGAATGTAATATTGTTTGGTTTGAGACTCTTGGCTTGTATTCAAGAGTCTCAACTATTTTTCAATAGAATGTTCCACGTGAAACATTTGTATTTTGAAGGTGAGAGGAAGACGAATTATGCATTATCCTGAGCCGATAACGAAATTAATAGATAGCTTTATGAAATTACCGGGAATCGGACCGAAATCGGCAGCTCGGCTAGCATTTTATGTGTTAGATATGAAAGAAGACGATGTGCTAGATTTTGCAAAAGCACTTGTAGATGCGAAAAGAAATCTCAGCTTTTGTTCCGTTTGTGGTCATATTACGGATAAAGACCCGTGTTATATTTGCGCAGATACGTCGCGCGATCGAAGTGTTATTTGTGTGGTACAAGAATCCAAAGATGTCATTGCAATGGAAAAAATGCGTGATTTTCATGGCTTATACCACGTGCTCCATGGGACAATCTCGCCAATGGATGGAATTGGACCGGAAGATATTAACATTCCCGATTTGCTGAAACGTTTGCAAGATGACACGATTGAAGAAGTAATTTTAGCAACAAACCCTAATGTTGAAGGGGAAGCCACCGCGATGTATATTTCGCGCTTATTAAAACCTTCAGGCATAAAAGTAACTAGAATAGCGCATGGCCTTCCAGTTGGCGGAGATTTAGAATATGCCGATGAAGTAACGCTCTCTAAAGCGATGGAAGGACGAAGAGAAGTATAAACCGAGGTGATAAAATGGAGTCCAGAAGCAGTAAGTTTGGTCGGAAAAAAGACAAGAAAATTGGCAAACTACACAAATCCTATGATGCTTATCTGATGGAATTAATTGAAGTCTCGCAAGAAAAATGGCACAAACAAAAAGTGTTAATGCGTAAAAGCTTTGAATATGATCCTAATTTAGAATATGAAGAGAAGAAGGCAGAAGCTCGTTACTTCTACCTTTTCAAAGAAGCGCGCAGACGCCAATTAAGAAGTAAATAAAAAAATCTACTAAGCCGGCTTGGTTTAGTAGATTTTTTTGATTAAATTTCTGATCTTACATACATAACATCTGGTGCATGGCTGACGCGTTCGCCGTTATTTAAACGAGCAACCTGGCGCATATCAGCTTCTGTCAATTCAAAATCATAAATATCCGCATTTTCTTTAATTCTGGAAGGTGTTTCTGATTTTGGAATGATGGAGATATTATTTTGTAAATGCCAACGAAGGACAATTTGTGCAGGTGATTTTCCGTGTTTTTTCGCTAAATCGATGAGGATTTGTTCTTGTAAAACGCCGCCGCGACCGAGTGGGCTCCATGCTTGGTGAACAATATGTAATTCTTCTAAATAACGATGCAAAAGCTGATTTGGGAAGTGTGGATGCGTTTCAAGTTGATCAACTACCGGAAGTACATTTGCGCTTGTGCGAAGGCGGTCGAGATGGTGGGCTTCAAAATTACTCACGCCAATCGCGCGAACAAGCCCTTCATCATATAACTTTTCTACAGCGCGCCACGTTTCAAAAAAAGTATCTTGCTTTGGCCAATGAACTAAGTATAAATCGACTTGATCTAGCTGTAATTTTTTCTGTGATTTTTCAAAGGCACGAAGCGTTTCGTCATAACCTTGCTCCGTATTCCACATTTTTGTCGTTACAAAAAACTCGTCACGTTTTAAACCGCTGGACTGAAAGAAATCGCCAAGTTCTTTTTCATTATGGTAAAATGAAGCCGTATCAAACAGTCGATAGCCAACATCCACCGCAGTTTCTAGAGCTGTGCGCATTCGCTGTTCGTCCGTGAGCTTGTATACTCCAAAACCATGTCTAGGCATTTCGATTCCATTGTTCAATCTGTATGTATCCGAGAAAGAAAGTGTCATTTAATTTACCTCCTACTTTAGTTTATTAATTTAAGCATACCAGAAAATGAAGAATTTCTGTAGAAAGAAGGGGGCGATTAAAGCAATTTTTTTTAAAAGGAGTGAGAAAATGAGGCAACCTTTTCAAGTTTTAGTAATACCATTTATTAAAAAAGCCGCTGATTATCAGTATGGAGTTTTGCTCAGAAACGATGAGGATGTTTGGCAGTTTGTGGCTGGTGGCGGGGAGGATGTTGAGTCGCATGCCGAAGCCGCAATCCGTGAGAGCATGGAAGAATTGAATGTAGGTGCTACTTTCAACATGTATCAGTTGGATTCGCTAGCTCATATTCCGGGTTCTCATTTTTCGTTTGACAAGCCATATGTTATTCCGGAATACTGTTTTGCGATAGATTTAACTAATCTTTCGTCTGAGGTGGAACTTTCTTTAGAACATAAGGCATTGCAGTGGCTTTCTTATGAGGAAGCTTCCGGTATATTGGAGTGGGATAGTAATAAGACGGCGCTTTATGAGCTGAATGAACGCTTGAAAAATAATGATATGAAGGCAATAAAAAAAGGCTGAATCGCAGCCTTTTTCAACTTGGAATTAAACTATTTAGCACGTGTGCAATGCCATCTTCGTTATTGGATAACGTTACGGAGCTTGCTGCTGCTTTTAATTCAGGAACGGCATTACTCATGGCGATACCTGTTCCAGCGTACTCAACCATGGTGATATCGTTATGCCCGTCTCCGAATGCGATGATATTTTCCGGGTGAATTCCAAGTGGTGTTAAAATGGTATCAAGTGCTTTAGCTTTGTCGATGCCTTGTGCGGTGAATTCAAAATAAAAGTCGGCCGTGAAGACGCAGTTCAGGCTATCTTTGAAAGGTGCCATCATTGCTTGGTAATTTTCCTGCATATAAGCTGGATCGCCGGCGGTCAGTATTTTGCTTATCCGATAATCTAAAAATGCTGCTAAATCGTCTTTTTCGCAGAGTTTGAAATTACCTCCGCGGGATTCATATTGAATAATGTTGATTTCTTCGCCTTTATAAGGGACGTAGCAGTCGAATACGTCGTTTACATACATATAGTCATCTTTATCAATCATTACTTTTACTTCGAAATTTTTCATATGTTCCAGAACGGCTTTTCCTTCAGAAATGGTGAGAGCTTGGTTGAATAATTCCTCTTTTGTTTGGCAGTCGACCACTTTGGCACCGTTGTATGAAACTAGTAAACCGTGGTATTTTTCCATTTCTAGTTGTTCGGCGTAAAGGTGCATTCCGGTTGTTGGCCTGCCGGACGCGAGGATAAGTTTAACGCCGTTTTGTTGGGCTGTAATAAGTGCTTCTTTTGTTTTGGCTGAGATTTTTTTGTCGTCGTTCAATAAAGTGCCATCAATATCTAAAATAATCGCTTGAGTCGTCATTTAATTTAGCTCCTTTTTTTCTTTATTGTATCATTAGAAAACAAAGGAAAGTGAGAAATGGCGCAGATTGAGAGCTTTTTTTCAATTCAAAAGGAAAACGATGCCTTTTTTGAAAAATCATTCCAATTCGCTGTTCATTTTTTGATAATTGGTGGTTTTGTATTGGATATTTTTGTCGTAATCGTGGTTAAAATAAACGGAATATAACGTGTCGAAAATGCTGAGTAATGACTGCCTTGTTGAGAACGAGGAGACTTTGTTGTAATGGTTTTCAGCAGATGCCATATAGATTTTATGAGTGGCAAATTCGACTAACGGGTTGGCTTGCATGGAAGTGATTAGGATTATTTCGACGTCGTTTTCGGATAGGATTTTGACGACTCTTTGAAGTGTTCGGCTGCGACCGCCGTAAGAAACAACGATGGCGATATGATTTTCATCACTATTGGCTGCGGACAAGCTTTGGATATAATCTTCTTCGGGAACGTTGACTAAAACCCCGATTTCTTGCATTTGAAATTTGAAATTTTGAGCGAAAAAAAGATTGGCAGATGCGGCATAGACATCAATGGTTTTTGCTTTAGTCAGTTTTTCACCAATACGAACGAGTTCTTCTGGGTCGGCAATATTTAACGTTTCATCAATGGTTCCTTTGTAAATTTGTTGTAGATTGGTCATTATTTGATAGGGCGTGTCTGATTCCAAAATCGGATAATCGTAATTTATTTCTTTTTCTGCGGTTGCTTCGCGGAGACTTGTGGCGATTTCGATTTTTAATTCGCCGATGCCGTTAAGACCTAGCTTGTTAATTAAGCGGTAAATGGTTGCAGCAGAAACAAAGGCGGCCGCGGCCAGCTCTTTAGGCTTGAATTGCAAGGTTTTTCGCGGATTTGCTAAAATATAGTTGGCAAGTTCTTTTTCGCTATTGGTTAAGTTGGTTAATTCTCTTATTTTAATTAAAATATTCATCGTTTCAAATCCTAACTTTTTAGAATGGGAAATTATATATGTCATTATACCACGGAAAATCCTTGCTTTTGGTTTCTGCTTGGATAATTAAAACCCCCTCGAACAATAAAAGTTCAAGGGGGTTAGTTTATTTAATTTCGATGCCTTTCAAGTTTTCCGCGATGACTTCTGGTTTTTCGTCCATTTGAACTTGAGCAGCAGTAGCATAGGCACCTTCTAAAATTGGTGCATTAAAGAGGATAATTTCTTTTTCACTGATTTCTTCGACGGTTTCAATATTCATTTTGGCGCTTCCGAGGTCGTAGAAAGTGTAGACTTTGTCGGCTTCGTTACTTTCAATGGCTTCATTTACTGCGTCGAAACTTGTTCCGATGCCGCCATCTTCGGTTCCACCTGCGTGGGTGATCGAAACGTCTGGCGCGATTTCTTTGATGATATCATGAACCCCTTTTGCGACATCTTTGGAGTGGGAAATAATAACAACGCCATAAGGTTTAGTCATGAGTTAGCTCACCTCCGTTTGAAGCATTGCGTGAAATAATAGGGCGGATGAGTAGGCGCCTGGGTCAAGATGACCAATCGAACGTTCGCCGAGGTAGCTTGCGCGTCCTTTAGTTGCTTTTAAATCTTTGGTTTTTTGTAAAGCCGCATCCACCACATCATCGGTTAAATCTTCTTGATGAAGCGCGTGGACAACTGGTTCCCAAACATCAATCATCGTCTTTTCGCCAGCATGCGATTTACCGCGTTTTTCGATGCCTTCTAGTCCAGCTTCGATTACTTTTGTAAGGCCAACCGCATCGATTGTATCCGCCTCAACCGCCTTACTCATATTTAAAAAAGCGGTTCCGTAAAGTGGGCCAGACGCGCCGCCGACTTTGCTGACCATGGTCATTCCGGCTGTTTTGAAAACATCTTTTAGGTCGGCCGGTTCTTTTTCTGTGAAAGCTTTTTTGAGTTCACTGAGTCCGCGGGCCATATTGATGCCGTGGTCTCCGTCGCCAATTGCTTGGTCGAGATCACTTAATAATTGTTTATTTTCTTGTACACGTTCGCCGAAATCATTTAACCAGCGTAACGCCCAATCTTTATCATAAGTCATGATTCATTCCTCCAAATTTTATTACCATGCAATTGTGTCCACTGGGAGATTCAACATATCGACCCATTTTTCATCTTCTAATTTCAAAATGGTAAGGGATAGCCCGGCCATTTCAAGTGACGTCATATAATCTCCGACGAGTGTTTTTTTCGCGCTAACGCCGGCATTTTTTAGAAGTTCATGGACATCATTTGCGAAAACGTATTGCTCCATAAGTGGTGTTGCGCCCATGCCGTTCACGAGGACAACCACTTTATCACCAGGTAGGAGTTTGCTTTCATTACTAATCCGTTCATACAGTTGCTTAGCTAAACTTGCAGAGGGCATGATTTTTTCGCGGGTAAATCCTGGTTCGCCGTGGATACCAATTCCGAGTTCGATTTCGTCATCACCGAGCTCAAATCCGGGATGTCCAACCTCGGGAACGGTACACGGCGAAAGTGCAACCCCAAGCGTTTTAACAGAAGCAATGACTTTTTCGCCAAGGGCTTTCAATTCTTCAAGTGATGCACCTGCTTCTGCCGCCGCCCCGATAATTTTATGCACGAGAACCGTTCCGGCTACACCGCGGCGTCCCGTTGTAAAAGTACTGTCTTCCACAGCAATATCATCATCAACTACAATTTGTTCTACTTTAATATCATCGGCATCGGCTAAATCTGCCGCCATTTCAAAATTCATTACGTCACCAGTATAGTTTTTCACGATTAAAAGCACACCAGCACCTTGATCAGCGGCTTTTATACCTTCATAAATTTGGTCTGGAGTTGGGGAAGTGAAAACATCGCCGCACACAGCCGCAGATAGCATTCCGCGACCAACATAACCAGCATGAGCCGGCTCGTGACCAGAACCCCCACCGCTTACTAGCCCGACTTTTCCTGGACGTTTATCATTTCTTGCAATGACGCGAGTTCCTTCGACACGGTGAACAACATCTGCGTGCGATTTAACTAAACCTTCCACCATCTGTTCTACAACTTGATCTGTACCGTTAAGAATCTTCTTCATCTGACAAAAAACCTCCTTTAAAATAGTCCTCTTACCTCAATTTCCCTTTACTAGAAAGTCAAAACGTGCTTGCTGATTTTATTATACAACTTCTAAAATGAAAACGCTTTAAAACTGCAAGAATGTGTCATAAATCCAGCAAAATGGTACAATGAAAGAGAGAATTTGAAAAGGGGAATTGTTATGCGAGATCAAACTAAAATGCCTTTAGTGGAACGGTTAGATGCTCATGCTAAATCTTGCCCAATATCACTCCATGTTCCTGGACACAAAAGCGGAGCCATATATCCAGATCGATGGCAAAAATTATTGAAATGGGACGTAACGGAAATCACCGGAATGGACGATTTGCATCACCCGGAAGATGTGATTTTGGAAGCAGAGGAGTTACTTGCGGAATGTTATGGAAGCAAAAAAAGTTATTTTCTCGTGAATGGGACAAGCGGGGGAAGCTTGGCGGTTATCATGACCACTTTGAAGCGCGGGGAAAAAGTGTTAGTACCAAGAGATGCGCATAAATCTATTTTGCACGGCATCGAACTGGCGGGTGGAGAGCCGATTTTCCTAACACCGGCTCTGAATAAAGAAGTCGGCGTCGCAAGCGGAGTAACGCCAGAACTTGTCGAAGCAACCTTACATAATCATCCAGATATAAAACTCTGTATTTTTACGTATCCGAGCTATTACGGAACGACTTTTCATTTGCAAAAATGTATCCGAATTGCGCATGATTTTGGTGCGGTTGTATTTGTCGATGAAGCGCACGGAGCCCATTTTTTAACAAGCTCCGAATTTCCGAAAAGCGCGGTGGAGCTTGGCGCAGACGTGGTCGTTCAATCGGCACATAAGACGTTGCCGGCGCTAACGATGGGATCCTATTTGCATGTAGTGAATGAGTTGCCGATTTTTGAAAAGTTACCTTATTATTTGCAAGTATTCCAAACGAGTAGCCCGTCCTATCTAATCATGGCGTCACTGGATGCAGCTCGAAAATACGCGGCAACTTACACGGCAGCTGATGTGGAAGCTTTTTGGAAAATGCGCGCTAGATGGATTAAATGGCTAACAAAGAATCATTTTGACGTTATTTTGCCAGATGATCCTCTGAAAATAATCGTCCGCAAAACGGGCTACACGGGCTACGAACTGCAAGCTATTTTTGAAGAGAGCTCTTATTTTCCAGAACTAGCAGATGAATCGCAAGTACTACTGATTTTACCGTTAATTAAAAAAGGAATCGATTTCACGCCGATTAGCCGGATTCATTCTCCGGTGAAAAAAGAAATCGCGAAAGAACCGTACGAAATGTCGGCCCCGTGCGCATCTAGCCTTGCGCTAACGTATGAAGAAATGCACACGCGCACGACCGAGTTTGTTTCGCTAGACGAAGCAACCGACCGTGTATCCGCCGAAACAATCTCACTCTATCCGCCGGGCATACCAGCCGTAATCCGCGGAGAGAGCATCACAATAAAGCATATCCGCGAACTAAAAAGCATTCGCACACGTCACTATCAAGGCGGCGAAAAACTAGCCACGAATTACATCCGTGTCTTCCGCTAATTTATGCTATAATCAAACAGAAAGCGACGCGAAAGGGAAAGGAAATTACGAAATGAAAGCAATTTTTATTACACTTGAAGGCCCAGATGGCTCTGGAAAAACAACCGTGGGAACACTACTCAATCAAAAAATGACGGAAGCTGGCATCGATTTTATTAAAACGCGCGAACCAGGTGGCAGCCCGATTTCAGAAAAAGTAAGAAGCATCGTTCTCGGAATTGGCAACGAAGAAATGGATCCAAAAACAGAAGTGCTACTTATTGCGGGAGCGCGCCGTCAGCATGTTGTTGAAACAATCCGCCCAGCTTTAGCCGCCGGAAAAACCGTACTTTGCGACCGTTTCATGGATAGCTCACTTGCTTACCAAGGCGCCGGACGTGACATGGATATGGAACAAGTTTTACAAGTGAATTTATATGCGATTGAAGATACGCTGCCTGACAGGACGTATTATCTCGATGTGCCTGCTGAAGTTGGCTTAGCTAGAATCGCCGCCAACAAAGGCCGTGAAGTCAATCGTTTGGATAAAGAAGATATTACCTACCATGAAAAAGTCCAGTCTGGCTATGAAAAAGTCATCAATATGTTCCCGGAACGTTTTATGCGAGTGGATGCTACAAAGACACCAGAAGAAATCGCAGAAACTATTTTAGCGGACATTTTACGACAATTAGCCTAACATCTAGTGTGACTTAAACACGTTGCCACAAGTGCATATCGCTCTTTAAAATGGCATTTATTTGCTATAATAGAAAAAAGATAGATTTTTAGGAAGGGTTGATTTCTTTGAAACTGATATTTGCGATCGTCCAAGACCAAGATAGCAACCGTTTGTCTGACGCACTAACAAAAGGCAATTTCGGTGCGACAAAACTAGCCACTACAGGCGGATTTTTAAAAGCAGGAAACACAACATTCATCATCGGTACAGAAGATGAACGTGTAGAAGATGCCCTAGCAATCATTAAAGAAAACTGCAAAGCGCGCGAACAAATGATGACACCATCCGCGTCTTTAGGTGTGACAGTAGATACGTACGTGCCATACCCAATCGAAGTCCAAGTTGGCGGCGCGACCGTGTTTGTAATGCCGGTGGAGAGTTTCCATCATTTTTAAGTGAATTTGCTAAGTGAAGTAAAACCATTGTTGACTACAACAATGGTTTTTTTATTTTGTAATGAATGTTATAATATTTTTTTTGTTTTTATAAATTTGTTTTCAAATCTGTTAAAAGCCTTTTTTATAAAGTCGTTCTCTGGTTTAATAAATGTGGGAGATGAAGGTGCATAAAAATTGATACATAAAGAAACTAATTTTGAAGTGCTAAACATGAGAAAAATAGAACTTAAAAAGAATGAGAAATGTTTAATTGAGTCAATGGGTTGTAAACTGGTGTTTTTTGATGGGAAACAACTAGAGCTAAAAAAATTAGAAAAAAATATCCTATTAGAACAAAATGAATGCGCTTTTATTAATAACTTTAAGGAGTTAGTATTAGAAAATCATTCGCAAAAAGGAGTACGAGTTATAATTTGTAGTTTAACTATTTTGAAGGATATTGGTAAATGTGTAAAGAAGTTTGAGTTAAATAAGGAGTTGGAGATTTTAATAGATTTGTTATTTTCTAAAGAATTTTGTTTAGAACAAGACACACAAGAAAGTATGTTATCAATTATTACATCAAAGGTTTTGAAAAACAAAAACAGTTCTTCTTACTCTGATGTAATTGGGAAAATAATTGAATATCTAGAAAATAGTATTTATACAAATGTAAATTTAGATAAACTTAGTGAAATTTGTTTTTTGAGTAAAAGTCGACTATGTATTCTTTTTAAAAAAGAAACGGGGAAGAGTATTATTACTTACTTTACATTTTTGAAAATAAGAAAAGCAAAAGAGTTGATGGGTGATAGCGAAAAAAATATTTCTGAAATATCAGATATACTAGGTTTTAAAAATTTACAATACTTTTCAAATGTTTTTAGAAAAAATACGGGACTATGTCCTACGGAGTATAGAAAACAATTATTTAAGATGTGATTGAATTATATTAAAAAGCTGTACTAGGTTTATATAGGAGGTAGTAACGAAAGGAATGGATAAAATGTTACTAACTAAAAAGAAGAAAAAAGATTCAATGGGATTACTTAATGAAATCGATGTTACAACTTTAGATGAGCAATTAGGTGGGAAAATGTCAAAAGCTTGGTGTAGATCAATGGTTGTTAGTTGTGTATATAATTTAGTTGATTTTAGTTCAAGTTCTGATGGCAAAAAGACTTGCGCATTATATAGAAAATACTGCTAATCGAAAACCATAAATAAAAAACAATAAATAAAAAAGTACTACCTCCTATATAAACTTAGTACAGCCATGATCTTGAAAGGAGAAGTTATAGATGAATGTATCAAGTAGTAAATTAGAAGATAAATGGTTTGATATACATTTTTTAGAAATGTATACGAGATCATGTTTGAAAACTTTTGGATACTTTGATGAAATTTTAATTGTAAAAAAAAGAATAGAAATATTAAAAAATATTATAGAGGATCATTATTTAATAGCGGATGGTCAAATAGAAGAGTTTTTTACACTAAATACAACTCTCGAAAGTGTAAAAGATCACATTAAAACCAATTTAGTCATTGAAAATAAACCTATTTCAATATGTATAATGGTTAAAAATGAAGAGCGTTGTATTAAGCGATGTATAGAAAGCGTAGAATTAATAGCGAAAGAAATTATAATTATTGATACGGGCTCAACAGATAATACAATTAATATTATTGAGGAGCACGGTAATAGTAAAATCAAAGTCTTTCAAAAGGAATGGAAAAACGATTTTTCAGAGATTAGAAATTATGCAATTGAAATGGCCTCATCCGAATGGATAGCATTTATTGATGCAGATGAGTATCTGGATGAAGGAAGCTCCTTGCATTTAGTACCTACACTAAATATATTTAATAATCACAAATTAATAGACTCCATAGTGCTATGTCCAGTTATAAATGAAGCGAATGATACAATTCATTTTAGGACAGGGAAATTTTTTAGAAAAGATAGTGGGATTAAATTTTTCGGTACATGTCATGAAGAGGCAAGAATACAGAATGCTCCAGATTCAGCTTTATTAATTCCGATTAAAATAGATTATCTGCATGACGGTTATCTAGTCGAAGTTCAAAATAATAAAAAGAAAAAAGCTCGAAATATGGAACTATTAGAAGATATGGTTAAATTAGAACCTGATAATCCTAGGTGGGCATATATGTTTGTGAGAGACGGTTTTGCAACCTTAGAAAAGGAATATATCGAAAAGATTTGTTTGCGTTTTTTAATAGTAGATAAAGACTCAAGAATTAGTATTGAGAATTTACATTCCCATAAATTCACTTTGTCGTTACTTACTATTTTAGGGAGAATGTATTTAAGAGAATGTGAATTTGAAAAATCTAATTTAATTATTCGTATTTTGGATGAATTAGCTCCAAACTCTCAAGATGGAAAATTTTTAACTTTTATGGAAAAATTTTCAAAGTTGAAAATTGAAATTAATAATCTTTTAACAGAAGTAATTGAATATAGAAGAAATCATGAAGTAGATGAAGGAAGTCTAATCAACACGCAAGGCTATCATATTGATTATGTTTTAGGTGTTTTACTATTTGAAACAGGAAACTATATTCAAGCAAAAAAATATTTTGAATTCTTACAAGAAAATCATTTTCTGGAAGATTTATTCCAAGACTCTTCATATGCAGTAATTATAAAAATGTTAGAGCGTTTGGAAGATTAAAACTTGAGCAGGTGAATCATGGGCCAAAATAAACGAAAACATATCATGCAAAATGGAGAATTTGATTGTGGTATCGCATGTGTAGAAAGTATGCTGCATTATTTGAATTGTCCTGCTGAAAAGTCTTACTTAAAAAAAGCTTTAAATTTTAATGAGAAAAGTATTGATTTAAGAATTATTTACAATTTTTTTGAGGAAATAGGTGCAAAGCCAAGTATCCAACAGTTTAAAGAAAAAGATAATGGATTAGATGGGAAAATCAAAGCAGATATATTTCCTGCAATAGCTTTAATTGAAACAGGAGAGATTATAGACCATTTTGTAATAATATATGAAATGAATAGTAAAAAAATAACTATATCCGATCCTGCAAGAACTAGGATTGAAACAAAAGAAACGAAAGAGTTTTTAAAAAAAATATCCTATTTAATGATTTTATCAGAAAAAGAGAATATCAAAAGTGACTGGGAACCTCCCACAAATAGTATATTTACAATTTTTCCATTTATTAAGAAGTATCGAAGAAATATTGTATTTATACTCATTCAATCAATTATTGCAAGTTCTCTAGGTATTATTGGAACTTTTTATATGGGAACGATGATAGATATATACCAAAATTCAATAAGTAAAAATACTTTTATTAATACTATAACTATGATTGCGATTGTTTTCCTTTTTATAGGATTTATGCAAAATATAATTAACAAAATAAAAAATAAAACAACTATTACTAATGCTTTGAGTTTAGAAAAAGATATTATATCAAATTACTTTAAACACATCTTTAAAATGAAGCCGGATAACTTTCATTATAGAAAATCTGGGGATTTACTTTCTAGAATAGATGATATTGTATCATTAATAAATATAGTTATTGAACTCTTTGTAGGTATGATTATTAATATAACAGTTTGTTTATTTAGTTTAATTATATTGTTTGTTTTTAACTATCAAATGAGTATATTTATTGTGGGATGTAGCTTTCTAATTATTTTTGTAATACGAAGATACTACATGCTAATTTATGAAAGTAATTATGACTCCATGCAAGAATATTCAACTTTTAATACAGTAGTAATAGACAGTGTAGAATCAATGAGCGGTATTAAAGCACTCTCAATAGAGCCTCTTTTTTTTGAAAAAGTTAGCAAACAGTTAAATAGCTTTTTGAATATAACCTTTAAACTTAACAACTTAGTTATTAATAATAGCTTTTTAAACCAACTTATTGGTGTTTTTGTAAATATTGTAGTTATAACATTAGGAATATTGTTAGTTTTTCAAAAAGATATGACATTGGGAGAGCTATCTATTTTTGCATCATTGTGTGCTTTTTATTTAACAAGTATTCAGAGTATTGCTCTTTCGCAAAATGAATGGGAGAAAGTTCTCGTTTCTTATCATCGAATAAAGAGTATATTTGAGACGACACAAATTGAAGTAGATAAAGATGATGCTATAGAGCTTATAGATGAAATTAAATCTATTGATTTGATTGACTTTAGTCTATATCAAAGTGAAAATGTATTATTGGAGAATGTAGATCTGCGAATAGACTTCTCTCAGAAAAACATATTAATACAAGGCGATAGTGGTGTGGGGAAATCTTCTTTGGTGCAGTGTCTCAATAAGTTTAATGACTCTTACAAAGGTGAGATATTGATAAATACGGATAATATAAAAAAAATTAGTATTTCAGAAATCAGAAAGAAAATTATTTATATATCAAGTAATGAACATCTCATAAATGGGACCATCTTGGAAAATCTTTCTTTGGATAAAAAAATTCGAGAGGTACGATTATATCAAGTATGTAAAGATTTTGGTTTGTTAGATATGATTTTATCTTTTCCTAATGGATTTGATTACCCAATTATTTCCAATGGAGAAAATTTATCTTCTGGTCAAAGACAAAGGATAGCGATTGCTAGAGCTGTTTTAAAGCAACCACAAATTATTATTCTAGATGAAGGATTATCTAATATTGACGAATTAAGTCGGGAGGCAATCTTAGAAAGTTTGGATAGCTATGGCATAAAGTTAATTTATATCTCACATCATCAAGTTGATTTTAAAAATACAAAAGTATATAAATTCGAAAAACAAATGCTAACGCATATTGAAATCTAATTTGGTACAAGGAATGGGGATTATGAAAAATTTAAAAGAAGAGGATGTATTAAAAGTAATCAAGATTATATTGTCAGAAAATAGCGGAAATACAGATGCTGTAAAAAATATTTTCTTGCCATTTAATGAAAATCATTTGAAAGAGTATTTTAAGCAGTTTCATATAGAGGTTAATATAGATACGTTTTCATTTGATAAGCTGAAATCCGATAAATTAAACATTGTTATTACAAAAGAGAATGAAGTTATGATCATTAGTTCTTTTGATGAGGATACTTTTGTTATTGATAACATAAAAAAGAAAAAGCGAAAAAGATGGAAGGATTATGACTTTAAAAAAATTTTACATGTAATAGATATCGAAGTTCGTGAGCATAGTAAAGAAACGGATACTTTTGTACTTAAAGAGGTATATGAGTACTTGAAATTAAATAGATTAAAGTTGCTAAGTATTTGTGCGTTGATGTTTGTTAGTTCTATTTTATTAATAGTGATGTCTTTCTACTTTGAGGTGATTTTTGACCTAGTAGTAGTTAATTATTTATTTAGTTATTTATGGCCGATGACATTTTTTTGTTTTTGCATAATACTTTTAATCGGTGGTATATACTTTTGCACAGAAATATTATTATCAAAGTATGTGGTTAACATAGTGAATCACAGGCGAAATATTTTGTCAGCAGAAATGGATAGGGTAGTAAAGAAAGAATACATGCCTCGTGTAATGCTATTTTTAAATAACGTACCAACTCGTATATTTACTGTAATGTTAAAATGGTTTGCGAGCGTACCACTATTATTTTTAGGGCTACTATTATTTAATTACGATTTTAATCTTTTTATAATATGTTTGCTAATTGGAATATTAAATATTTTGATTGGTATTGGATTTTCTTCCTATTCAAAGAATAAGTATAAATCGTTTATGGTCCATCATGTAGAGAAGGAACTCAATGATAATCAGCACTTTCTTTGTTCTAATAAGAAAAATGGGCCTGTGCTTAACTCTAAAGAGATATTTCATAATATATTATTTTTGAACTGGATTTTTGGGCTTCTTTTTGGCCTTTCGACATTAGCACTGTTTGCATATTTAACAAGGATGGTACTTTTGGACATTATTTCAGTGGGGATATTATTTATCTATTTAGCAATAGCTTTATCATTTTTGCTACCATTCGTTCTGTTCGGAAAATTATATATAGAAATGAATATTTATGAAGGTTATCTAGAAATTTATAATAGTTTATTTAAATACAGTCAATATAGAGCAACAACTTTTTGGGATAATAAGAAGATTTCAAAGCTTCGTTTACAAAATGTGAAATTGCCTAATAATGCGGGGCCTTCAATTAATAGTATGCAATTTACTTTTAATAATAGGGAATTAATATCCATTGAAGGGAAAAATAATACAGGGAAATCATATTTAGCAAATCTTTTAACAAGTAAAACTGAAACAAAATCACAAGTAGTTTTTTATGATGAAGTAGATTTGTGTAACTTGGGTGACAGTGAAAAGTTTGAAAAAAAGGTAGTGCTACTAAGTTATTATGAGAGGCTCAGAAGTGGAGAGACGATTTTAGAGAATATAACTCAAGGAGAAAACTATTCAGAAAAAGATATATATGATGCTTGTCAAGAAGCGTGTATATTGAATTTTATTAATAAACTTCCTAATAAATTTCATACAATTATTGAAAATGATGTTCAGTTTTCCACGACTGAGAAAAAACTTATTCGGCTTGCAGCAACCTTATTAAATGAAGCTGAAGTTATTGTTTTTGATAGCTTTTTTGATCAATTTGATTCTGAAGAAGAAAGAAGGATACTAGAAAATTTGAAGGAAGTTCCTGGAGTAAAGCTGGTTATTAGCAAAAAAAATATAAATGCTGATTTATTTGATAGTAATTTTTTGTTAATAGACGGTAGATTGCAAAGAAGTGAAGGAGTTAGTAACTTATGAAAAAACTTATTCTTATCATATTAGGGGGCATTTGTATATTTGCAATAGTCACGTTGGTAATGTCTGACCAAAAAGAAAATTATTATCAAAAAATCTCTACAAAAGAGGCAAAAGATATTATCAGCAGTAGTGGGGATGAATTAATATATTTTTATAAAAAAGGATGTGCAGCCTGCAATTCATTTAAGCCGATTTTGAATGCAAAAATTAAAGAAGATAATGTAAAAGTGTATGCAATTGATGTAGAGGCAAAAGAGAATGAAGGTGAATTTTTTGAGCAATATAATATTAATAGTACCCCTACATTAATAAAATTTGTCAATGGAAAATCAGTTAATCGGCATGAAGGTGCGATGACAAAAAAAGAGTTGGATGTTTTTATAAATAACTAGCTAATGATGATTGATAAATGAGGAAAGGTTGGATGGGAATGAAAAAAATTATTTTTACGTTTATAGCATTACTAGTGCTAGTATCAATTGTAGTAGTTGGGAATGAATTTAATAAAAATAAAAATGAAGTGAAGGAATTAGAGGGAAAAGTAGACATATTGACTAGTTCTTACCCGGACATCTATAATTATATTAATTCAGTGTCATACAATAACTTTGATTCATTTCTTAGTGATAATAAGGATAAAAACGTCTTAGTTTATGTAGGTCGTCCTACTTGTGGGGATTGTACAGTGTTTGAGCCTAAATTAATTAAAGAAATTAAAGAAAATAAATTACAAGGAAAAATGGTATATTTAAATGTTGCAAAAATAAGAAAAAATGAGCAAGAATGGAATGAGTTTAAGAATAAATATAATATTTTATATACACCAACTTTAGCTGTCTTTAGGAATGGGAAACTAATAAAACAAGTAGGTTGGACTCCATCAAATGGAATCGATATGGATGAAATAAACTTGTTTTTGAGGGATACGAGTAATTTTGACAATATAAATTAAGAAAATCATAAAAAGAGTATTTCTAAAATAGAAATACTCTTTTTAAATACATAATCAGCTTATATTCACTTAATCGTCAATTTCTGACCAACATGAATCATATTGCTCGGTAATTTATTCCAAGCTTTAATGTTATCAACTGTTGTATTGAACTGTCTGGAAATGGCCCAAAGTGAGTCACCTTTTTTGACAGTGTATGTTTTTACTGCAGAATTGCTTGGTGCGTTTGTACTTGGTTTAGCTGTGTTTGTTGTAGATCCGGCGCTAACTTTAAGTTTTTGGCCCGGGTAGATGAAATCGGATTTTAGGTTATTCCAAGTTTTTAGGTTAGCGATAGTTACTTTATTGTTGTTCGCGATTCTCCAAAGCGAGTCACCTTTAGCAACTGTGTAAACTTTAGCGTTTGTGCTCGTGCTTGTGCTTGGTTTGGATGTATTTGTGTTTGTGCTCGGTTTAGATGTGCTTGTATTTGTATTCGTGTTAGTATTTGTAGTTGATCCGGCACTTACTTTAAGTTTTTGACCCGGGTAAATGAAATCGGATTTCAAGTTATTCCAAGCTTTTAAATTGGCGATGGTTACTTTGTTGTTGTTTGCGATTCTCCAAAGTGAGTCACCTTTTACAACAGTGTAAACTTTCGCGTTTGTACTCGTATCTGTACTTGGTTTCGACGTGTTTGTTCCCGTGCTCGGTTTGGATGTGTCTGTATTTGTTGTAGTCGATCCGGCGCTAACTTTAAGTTTTTGGCCTGGGTAAATGAAATCGGATTTTAGGTTATTCCAAGCTTTTAGGTTCGCGATGGTTACTTTATTGTTGTTCGCGATTCTCCAAAGTGAGTCACCTTTTACGACAGTATACATTTTGGCGCTGGTGTTGTTTGTATTTCCAGTGTTGCCAGTATTTCCTGTGTTACCAGTGTTTCCGGAATTGCCGCCAGTTGTTTTGCCGCTGTCGTACTGTGTTAAGTTATATCGGCTGATTAAATCATTTAATTTTGTTGCATAGGCTGTGTCGGTTGCGTATGTTCCTGTTAGAGCTTTGGTTGCGTCTTTGTAGGAAGTTGTGTTGCTTTTCCAAGCTTTGGAATAGTAGCTTGGGTTCCAACTTGGGCCGCTACGAATAACTTTAGCGTAATCTTCTAGTGATTGATGGTAAGAAGGATATTTTCTAAATTTAGCTGTGATTGTGTAGTAATTTCCTTTGCCGTCATCTTCTAGGGTTTGTTTTGTGTAAGATTGGCCGTTGTAAGCTCCTTTGATTCCAAAAAGATTGTAGTTTGGAGCTGAGCCTAATTCGCTCGTTCCATAGGCGCTCTCTAAAATTGCTTGGGCGATCATGACGGATGCGTACAAGTCATTTTCTGCTGCAATTTGGGAAGAAGAGGCTTGGATTGTTTGAATAAAGCTTTGAACCGTTGCGCTTGAACGGAGTGCTGATTTTTGTAATAAGTTATAAGTAGCTGGTGTAGAGTAGCTTGTTACGCTATTTGGATTGCTAACTGTAGCGGGTTCTACTGGAGCTTGTTCTACTTTTTTAGCTACGGGTTGATTTTCTTCTGGTGTTTTTGTTTGTTCTTTTGTTTCAGGTTGGTTTGATTCAACTGTTTTTTCTGTTGTGTTTTCAGGAGTGGCAGTTGTTGGTGTTTCGGTTGTTGTGTTGGCTTCTGCGCTTTTTGATGCTTCGTCAGCAGGTGCTGTTTCGTCTGCGCTAACGATTACTTCGATTCCTGGAACAGTGATAGAGGTTGCAATGGCAGTAACCCCAGCAATCGTTGCACCAGTTTTGAACTTGTTACTTTTTTTGTTTTTCTTTTGTTCTTTTAAAGTTTCAAGGATACGTTCTTTTCTTGTTTTTTGCATGGTAAGTCACTTCCAATTCTTTTAAATATTCTACATCCATTATTACACACTTCACATAGCTTATGAATGATATCGACAAATTGTAATTAAATTGTCAAAAAGGCTCGTCTTTGTTATACTGAATATAAGCAAGTGCTTACTTAGTTGAACGGGGGTAAAATGATGATTACAAACGAATCCATTATGGATGCGACGCTTTGTATGATGGCGAAACATGGCATTAAGGGCTCCACAACAAGACAATTAGCAGAAGCCGCTGGAATAAATGAAGCTACGATTTTTAAAAAATTCAAGAGTAAAGATAATCTCATTCATATGACGCTGGAAGTTCAATTTGAAAGTATGAAGGCGGAAATCAATCAATTTTTTGATAAAGATTTTGAAAGCGCTAAAGTATTTTTACGTCAGGCGAGTCAGTTTATTTCGGATATTTATGAAAAATATCGTGATTTTATGGTGATTTCTGTTCGCGAAATGGGCAGTAAAGATATGGAGTTTATTGATCCGTCGATTGTGGAATATTTGTATGAGCGGGTTAATCAAAAAGTGAAGGAAATGATTCCGAGTAAGAACTCTGCACAAGAAGCGGATGCGATTTCTTTAATTTTAAATAGTGTTATTTTACTCATCATGGTGGAAAAAGTGCGCGATGACATTTATAAGCGCCCGCCAACGATTACAACTACAGCAGATTCTTTAGCAGATGTCCTGTTGAAATTATTAAAATAAATCACGAAAAGTTAAATAAAAGTTAAGTATTTTACATTTTGTCTTGCGAGCTTAGATTTTCTATGTTAAACTCGTAGACGATTAGAGCGATAATAAATATGTAGTTTTGCCTGTTAGGTGAGGCTCCTATGCAAACACAGGCCACTGCCCAAAAATGTCCAAAGACGCCAATGGGTAGAACAGGGATTGTCGGATTAAGGCTTTCCATAATGTGGCTAAGAGTATTCTTTACGTTGCATAGTGCCAAAACTTTAGCGAGGGGAGTCTGTTTTAGTATGCGTATAAATGCAGCAGTCCTTGCCAAAGTTTTGGTAAGGACTTTTTTCATGTTTATTAGGAAAATAATTATCTGGGAATGACAATCTTTTTTTCAGATAATTAAGCTTAGGTAAAATTCGAAAGGAGATGAAGGCAATGGCCCACCATCAGGAAGAGGAAGTAGAAGAACCGGATTCGTATGATAGTAATCAAGCTGCAAGAGTGACTAACCTTCATCTCTGGCACACATAAACGTTATTCTCAGCTTGCCTAGAAAGAATTGGAGGCAAGGAAAATGAAAAAACTACATGGAAAAATGCAAGGTAACAATTTGCTCAAAGAATCACAAATGAGCAGAGGGAAAGTTTTGGAAAAGTTAGGTGTTATAGAAACAGGGTTAACGAACGTCGAAGTTACGGAACGGCTGGCGGAGTTCGGGCCGAATCAAACGGTGGAAGAAAAGAAAGTATCAAATTTACGGTTGTTTATTCGGGCATTCAACGATCCGTTTATCTATATTTTAGCGATGTTAATGGTTGTTTCGTATTTGACGGACGACATGGAAGCGACTGTGATTATGGCGCTGATGATACTCGCGAGTGGGGTGCTTGGCTTTATTCAAACGAGTAGAGCGGAGCGGGCGAGCTATGCGCTGAAAAATATGGTGAAAAATAAAGTGAATGTTATACGGGACGGTTGCGTGGTTGTGGTGGCGCAAGATGAAATTGTACCGGGAGATTTGATTGAGATTTCAGCGGGGGATATTATTCCGGCAGATGCGCGCGTGATTTCGGCTACGGACTTATTAATTAACCAGTCGGCGCTCACAGGTGAATCGATTCCAGATGAGAAATTTGTGGAAGATAAACGCGCTAACCCAGAAATTTTTGAACGAGAAAACTTGTTGTTTATGGGGACGGATGTGCTAAGTGGGCATGGTCGGGCAGTTGTTTTGCGGACAGGAAGCTCAACGTTTTTCGGATCGCTATCGATTGCAGCTACCGAACGTCGCGGTGATACGAGTTTTGATAAAGGTGTTAAATCAATTTCGAAGTTGCTATTTTACTTTATGATGGTGATGGTTCCGATTGTGTTTATGATTAACGGGCTCATGAAAGGCAATTGGTTGGAGGCATTTCTTTATGCGGTGGCGATTGCGGTTGGGCTCACGCCTGAGATGCTACCGATGATTGTCAGCACGAACTTGGCAAAAGGCGCCATCAATATGTCCAAGAAAAAAGTAATTATGAAAGAACTGAGCGCTATTCAAAATATCGGTGCGATGGATATTTTATGTACGGATAAAACGGGCACACTCACGGAAGATAAGCTAGAATTGGTGAAATACATTGATAGCGCGGGCGAAACTTCAGAAAGTGTCTTGAAAATGGCTTATTTAAACAGTTATTTCCAAACGGGCTGGAAAAATGTTTTAGACCATGCTGTGATTGCCAAATTGGATGAAAAGACTGCTTCAGGTTGGACAAAAGTTGGCGAGATTCCGTTTAATTTTGATCGACGGCGCTTGAGTGTAGTGGTCGAAAATATTACCGAGACAAGGATGATTACAAAAGGCGCGGTAGAAGAAATGCTCACTGTATGCACTCACAAGGAATTTGCTGGTACTATTTCTACACTAACTGAGTCAGAAAAGGATGAACTCCAAGAAATGTGTGCAGAAATGAATCGTTCAGGAATCCGTGTGATTGCTGTGGCTTATAAAACTGGAAAAGTCGGGGAAGCATTCACGAAGACGGACGAGGAACAAATGATTATTGCGGGATTCTTAGGTTTCCGCGATCCAGTGAAAGCGTCGACGAAAGAAGCGATTGCTCATCTTTTTAAAAATCAAATTAACGTGAAGGTTTTGACGGGTGATAACGAAATTGTTACGAAGCGGATTTGCCAGGAAGTCGGCATTCCAGCGAACGGATTTTTACTTGGTACGGATGTGGAAGAGCTGTCTGATGAAGAGCTTACGCGCGAACTACGAAAATACCATATTTTTGCGAAATTAACGCCGATGCAAAAATCGCGAATTATTGGTTTGCTAAAAAAAGCCGGGCATACGGTTGGGTTCCTTGGTGACGGAATTAATGATGCGCCGGCGCTTAGGAAAGCGGATGTTGGGATTTCGGTGGATACGGCGGCCGATATTACGAAAGATGCCAGCTCGGTCATTTTGCTTGAGAAAAGTTTAACGGTATTAAATGATGCGGTGATGGAAGGGCGAAATGTATTCGGGAATATTTTAAAATACTTGAAAATGACGGCCAGCTCAAACTTTGGGAATGTGTTTAGTGTTTTGGTTGCAAGTGCGTTTATTCCGTTTTTACCAATGTTGTCGCTACACCTGCTCTTGCAAAACCTGCTTTATGATTTCTCCCAATTAACACTTCCTTGGGACAAAATGGACCGTTCGTTTTTGAAAAAGCCGCATCAATGGGAACAAAAAGGAATGCTGCGCTTTATTCTGTGTATTGGCCCGGTAAGTTCAATCTTTGATATTGCGACGTTTCTAATTATGTGGTTTGTATTTAGTGCGAATACGGTGGCGGAACAGGCTTTATTCCATAGTGGCTGGTTTGTGGTCGGATTACTCACGCAAACATTGGTTGTACACATGATCCGGACGGAAAAAATACCGTTCATTCAAAGTCGGGCAACTGCTCCAGTAATGATTGCGACGCTTATTGTGATGACGCTTGGGATTGTTATTCCATTTACTGGATTTGGTCACAGCATTGGATTTGTCAGCTTACCAGGTAGCTATTTCCCATGGTTGATTTTAATTCTAGTTGGTTATATGGCAACGATGCAGTTAGTGAAAACTCTTTACATTCGGAAGTTCCGGGAGTGGATTTAAATGCGGGCAGGACGTGTGCTCTTTATAACGTATTTGCTTTTGGCGGTTTGGAGTTTGCTGCTCGTTTATAGCACGAGTTACGGGGTTGCCATCATGCGTTACAAAGTGGAGCCGGGATACTTTTTTAATAGGCAGTTCCTTTTTTACGGGCTGGGGTTTGTCGGATTGCTTGTTTGTTCGCGTATTAATGTGCAACTATTTTATCGACGGTGGACGTTGCGCATTTTGGCAGGAAGTTTGGTTGGCTTGTTAATTCTAGTGCTTTTAACGGGCAGTGCGGCGAATAATGCGCAAAGGTGGCTATCTATCGCAGGTGTGACTTTCCAACCAACAGAAACGGTCAAATTGCTACTAATATTAGTAATTGCAACAGTTTTCTTGAAAAAAGGTTGTGGGGTGCGTGTACAATATTGGTTGCTTGGGTTTCTATTTTTAACGGTTGGTCTTGTCTTCTTACAGCCGGATTTAGGGACGGCGCTGATTTTAGGTGTCATTGGGGTCGCTTTGTTTTTAACGAGCGGAGTCGGCCTGACGCGCCTTGTCCGGGTGGCAATTTGGGTATTTGGTCTTTTATTACTTGCAGCTACTCTGATTTATTTCTTTCACCCTGCCTTTTTTAGTTCAGCAAAATTGGACCGGTTCGCTTTTCTGGATCCATTTAATCTTAATAATTTAGATGCTTCTTATCAACTTAGGAATGGTTATTACGCGATTGGAAGTGGCGGGGTTTTTGGAAATGGACTTGGTGAGAGTGTGCAAAAATTAGGCTATTTGCCGGAGCCGCATACGGATTTTATTATGACGGTGGTTGCGGAAGAGCTGGGTGTTTTCGGTGTTATTTGGACGATTTTGTTATTAATGTTGCTTAGTTTTACGGCACTTTATATTGCTATTCATAGTCAGTTTATTTTTGATTCGATGGTTTGTATTGGGGTGGCTACTTGGATTTCGGTGCAGATGTTTTTGAATCTTGGTGGTGTGAGTGGGATTATTCCGCTTACAGGGGTGCCGCTGCCATTTATTAGTTATGGTGGAAGTTCGGTCGTGATGCTGTCGTGTGCGGTAGGTTTTGTGCTGGCAGCGGCAAGGCGGAATAAATCGAGAGAGGTCGTGTATTTATGAAACGGGATGTGCTTTATAACCGGATTATTTTATCGGTATTTTTATTATCTTTAGTTAGTTGTGTGGCGATTTATTTTGCACAGAAGACGAACCAGTACGATACGAATTTTTTAGGAATGCAATTGGTGTTTTTAGCGATTGGGGCGCTGACTTGTTATGGTGTTTCGCGACTTCCGGTAGAGTTTTTACGCCATCATGCGATTTGGCTTTACGCAATTATGGTAATCACGCTACTCGGGATACTCATTCCAAACCCTTTAGTGCAAAATATTAACGGGGCAACGCGGTGGTATCGGTTTGCGGGGCTATCTTTTCAACCGTCAGAAGTAGTGAAATCGATTTTTATTTTTGTGTTGGCGCATTTTGCAGTGAAATATCAAGCGCAAAAATGGAAGCAATTGGGAATTTTAGCTGTGCTCACGGGCATTGTATTGCTATTAATTATGAAGCAGCCAGACCTTGGGACGACTATTGTTTATGGGGTTACGGCGCTGGCGATTATTTTGCTGGCAATCAGGTCGACGAAGCTGATGGTCGGGATTATTACGTTGATTTTAACGACGGCGACGGTAGGAATGTATGTCATTGTGTATCATATTAGTTTGCTGGAGAAGATTGGTTTTCATGCGTATCAGTTTTCGCGGATTCAGACGTGGCTTGATCCGACGACTGATCCGGATGCGGTGTATCAACTTAATTTATCAATGAAGGCGGTTGGTTCGGGGATGTTGACGGGGAGTTCAGGGACCAATGCGTATATTCCTGAAAGTCATACAGATATGATTTTTAGTACTATTGGACATCAGTTTGGCTTTGTTGGTGTAAGTTTGCTACTGATTTTGTTTATGCTTCTTATTCACCAATTAATTATGGCGGCACTTTTAATGAAGAATACTTTTTCTTCGCTTGTTTTAGCAGGCTTTGCGGTAAGTTTTGCGTTTAATATTTTTGAGAATATTGGTATGACTGTGGGGCTTATGCCGCTGACGGGGATTCCGCTGCCTTTTATTAGTTATGGTGGGAGCGCTGTGCTTGGGAATTTTATTGCGGTTGGTGTTGTGCTAGCGATTATCCGATCAGATGCTAATTTAATAGAAGAAAAAAACCAGCTGTCATGACGACGGCTGGTTTTTTGGTTTTATTTATTCTTATAAAGGTCAACAATTTCTTTCGCTAAATCTTTGAAAGTAATTGCATTCATTAAGTGGTCTTGTGCGTGAACGAGTAGAAGGGAAACTTCTGTTTTTTCGCCACGTGCTTCACCTTGTATAAGTTTTGTTTGAGAATGATGCGCTTCAAGTAGTGCTTGTTCTGCTTGGGCGATTTGTTCGTCTGCTTGAGCGAAATCCCCTTTTTTAGCGGAATCAATGGCTAACATAGCATCACTTTTAGCGTTACCACCGAACACGATCAAGCTCATAATAGTTTGCTCTAAATCCATCTGTAAACACGTCCTTAAAGTTTTGGTTTTTAAAAATTATTCAGCAGTAACGCCTTCAGCAGCAAGTGCTTCTTTTTCACGACGTAGCTCTTGGATTTGAGCAATTTTCGCGAATGGAAGGAAGATTAGGATAGATAGACCTAAGTTTACAGCTGCAAGTACGCCACCTGCGATACTTTGTGTTGCAAGTGCTCCACCGATAATTGGTGGTGTAGTCCAAGGAGTTACGATAGTACAAGCTGGTACCCAACCGATAGCTGTTGCAAAGTAAGCTACAGTTACAAGTACAAGTGGTGCCAAGATGTACGGAATGAACATAATTGGATTCAAGACGATTGGAAGACCAAACATCATTGGTTCGTTAATGTTGAAAAGACCTGGCGCTGCAGACAATTTAGAAACTGTCATGTACGCTTTATGTTTACGAGCTACGATAAAGATAGCAATGATTAAACCGATAGTTGCCCCAGTTCCGCCTAAGTTAACGAAAGAGTCAAAGAAAGGTTTGTTAACGATGTAAGGAAGTTCTTTACCAGCTTTTAATGCATCTTGGTTAGCAGTAATAGCTGGGATATTGATTGTTTGCATGAACGGGTCGATAATGTTCGCACCATGTAAACCAAAGAACCAAAGGAAAGCAGAAACGAATGCTAGTAGTAATGCTGCTGGCAAGGAGTTTGCAAGACCCATGAACGGTTCTTGTACTAATTCGTAGAAAGAAATTACTAAGTTAGTCACACCAGCTGCTTGGAAGAACGCAGTGATAAGACCAAAGATAGAAACAGTGATCATTGCAGGGAATAAAGCTGCGAATGAACGAGAAACTGCCGGTGGAACACCATCAGGCATTGAGATAATTAATTTCGGGCTACCACTTAAGCGAGTGAAGATTTCTGTTGAAAGAATAGCGATAATTAAAGCTAAGAAAAGACCAGTTGATCCAAGACCACCAGTGTTTGCAATACCGTCTGCACCAGGAGCAATTGCGCCGATAGTGAAGAAAGTTGCAACAGAAACTACTGCGGAAGAAATAGGATCTTTGTCATAAGATTTAGCTAAGTTATAAGCTACTGTGAATGCAACGAGTAATGCTAAGATAGCAAAAGTACCGTTCCAAACGTTTCCGCCGAATGCTTGCCAAGTTCCTTCACCAAATAAGTTATTCATGAATTTTTGGTAAGCTGCAATTGGGAAGTTGTTAATTAAAACGGCGAAAGACCCTAGAATCATTAGTGGCATAGTTGTGATGAAACCATCACGAATTGCTACTAAATGACGTTGCCCACCAATTTTGGCAGCGTAGGGAATGAAATATTTCTCCATAAATGCGATAAAACCATTCATTTTTTATTCTCCTTTTTTGAGGATAAAGTAATAGCATTGATTAAGACAAATACATAATTTCTAAAACGTCATGTTATTACGTTACCTCTTCCATTTTTTTATAATTTTCAGCCAGACAGCTGTAATTACCCTCTTTTTACTTCATTAAATCTAATGCTTGTTCTAAAACTTTGTCGCCTTTCATCATTCCGTAATCAACACTGTTAATAACAGCTAGCGGAATACCTTTTGGCTCTAATTTTTTCTTCATGTTTCCTTCTAAGAAACGTACTTGTGGTCCAAGTAATAAAACATCGATTTCGTCTAAATGGTTAGCTGCTTCTGCTTCGGCAACTGCGAAGATTTTTGCTTCAAGGCCTTGTTCTTCAGCTGCTTTTTCCATTTTTGTAACTAGTAAGCTGGTAGACATACCTGCTGAACATACTAACATGATTGTTTTCATGATTATTTCCTCCTCTAGATAATTCTCTTAACACTTATTTATATATGCAAGTACCGTGCCAACTTTAAATGTGGCTATAAAAGGGTTTTCATTTTGTTTTTTACTTACACATTGGCTTTTTTTTGTGTGTAATTTTTACACACATGGAGATATTAACGGAATCTTTATGCGGGCCTTGAGAATCTTAACACTGTCTTTATGCATTTGTTGTTAGGATTAGTGGTGGAAAGAGTACGATGAAGGGGTGAACGGAAAATGGGTGTTGTTCTAGTAGTTGCTGGAATCATCGGTTTAGCTTTGTTGGTGTATTTATTTTATGTGTTGTTTAGAGGTGAGGATCTATGAAGTATATCGTGATGCAAGATGTGTTTTTTGTTGTATTGTTGTTAGTTTTAGCAGTGCCACTTGGGATTTATATGTATAAAGTGATGATTGGGGAGAAGGTGTTTTTATCGAGGATGCTTGAGCCGGTTGAGCGGTTTGGTTATCGGTTGATGGGTGTGAGTGACGCGGGGATGTCGGCAAAACGTTATGCGGTTTCGGTGCTTGCTTTTAGTGCGGTGGGCTTTATATTTGTGATGGCGGTGTTGATGTTGCAAGGGTTTTTACCGCTGAATCCAGAAGGTATGAAGGGGCTTAGTTTTAGTTTGGCGTTTAATACGGCGGCGAGTTTTGTGTCGAATACGAACTGGCAGGCTTATTCTGGTGAGACGGCTTTATCGTATTTTTCACAGTCGATTGGCTTAACGGTACAGAACTTTGTTTCTGCAGCGACAGGGATTGCGGTTTTATTTGCGGTAATTCGCGGCTTTATATGGAAGAAACAGAAAACGGTCGGGAATTTTTGGCAAGATTTATTTCGGGTGACGCTGTATATTTTGTTGCCGCTTTCGCTTGTATTGGCGCTGGTTTTAGTGTCGCAAGGGGTGGTGCAATCATTTGCAAATTATTCGGTTGTCGAAACGCTTGAAAATGGCGCGAAACAGTTAATTCCACTTGGACCAGCTGCAAGTCAAATTGCGATTAAGCAACTTGGAACAAATGGTGGCGGCTTTTTCGGAGCGAATTCTGCTTTTCCGTTTGAAAATCCATCTAGTTTTACTAATTTAGTGGAGATGCTGGCGATTTTGCTTATTCCGGTGGCGCTTGTTGTGATGTTTGGGCGCGCGGTGAAAGATAGCAAGCAAGGGCGTGCGATTATGACGGCGATGTTGATTGTTTTTGTTGTCGGGGTCGTTGCAATTACAGTTTCTGAACAGTTTGCGGGGCCGAGTTACCAAGGGGTTGCGACTTCGGGAAGTATGGAAGGTAAAGAAGTGCGTTTTGGAGTTGGTGGATCGGCGCTTTTCGCGGCTTCAACGACGGCTGCTTCGAATGGGGCGGTGAACACGATGCATGATAGTTTGACGCCGCTTGGTGGGCTTGTGCCAATGTTCTTTATGCAGCTTGGCGAGGTCATTTTTGGCGGAGTTGGTAGTGGGCTTTATGGCATGATTGGCTTTATTATTTTGACGGTGTTTATCGCGGGGCTTTTGGTTGGGCGGACGCCGGAATATTTAGGAAAGAAAATTGAGCCGTACGATATGAAAATGGTCTGTTTGCTTATTTTAGTTCCGCCGCTGTTGACGCTTTTTGGTACGGCGGTTGCGGTGATGATGCCGAGTGTGCAAGCTTCAGTTTCGGCGAGTGGTGCGCATGGCTTTTCGGAGGTACTCTATGCGTTTACTTCGATGGGAAATAATAACGGTAGTGCTTTTGCTGGATTTGCGGCAGACACGACGTTTACGAATATGGTTGGTGCAGTAATGATGTTACTTGCTCGTTTTATTCCGCTAGTTGCGGCGCTTTACTTGGCGCAAAATATGGCGGGTAAGAGTCCGGTTGCAGCGAGCAGTGGGACGTTATCGACAAAAAATGGCATGTTTATCGGTCTTTTAATTGGGGTTGTGGTGCTAGTTGGCGCACTTAGTTTCTTGCCGGCGCTTGCACTTGGACCGATTGCGGACTTCTTTACAACTTTCAAATGAGGTGAATGGAAATGATGGAAAAAGGTATTTGGAAAGATTCACTGATTCAGTCGATGAAAAAACTGTCTCCTAAACTACAAGTGAAAAATCCGGTCATGCTACTTGTTTATGTGGGTGCGATTTTGGCAACGAGTCTTTATTTTCTTGGCTTTTTCGGGATTTCGGATGAGCAGTCTGGTTATACGCTCGCGATTGCGCTGATTTTATGGTTTACGGTGTTGTTTGCGAATTTTGCGGAGGCGATTGCGGAAGGGCGTGGTCGAGCGCAAGCGGACAGTTTGAAAATGGCGCGGAAAGACGTTTTAGCCAGGAAGTTGAAAAAGATAGAGGATAAAGCGGATGTCGTGGAGGTAGCTTCGAATGATTTGAAAAAAGGCGATATTGTGTATGTGCTTGCGAACGAGCAGATTCCGATGGATGGTGAGGTTATTGAAGGTGCGGCCTCGGTTGATGAAAGTGCGATAACTGGGGAATCGGCGCCGGTAATTCGTGAGTCTGGCGGGGATAGGAGCGCTGTGACTGGCGGGACTACACTTGTTTCTGACTGGCTTGTTATTCGGGTAACGGCGGTTTCTGGGGAAAGTTTCTTAGATAAAATGATTGCGATGGTGGAAGGTGCTTCGAGGAAAAAGACGCCAAATGAGATCGCTTTGCAAATTTTGCTTGTGACGCTTTCGATTATTTTTCTGGCGGTTTCAGCGACACTTTTACCGTTTACTGAATTTGCGAGTAAACAGGCGGATGCTGGTTCGGCGATTTCGATTACGAATGTGATTGCGTTACTGGTCTGTTTGGCGCCGACAACGATTGGTGCGCTACTTTCGTCGATTGGGATTGCTGGAATGAGTCGTTTAAATCAAGCGAATGTTTTAGCGATGAGTGGTCGTGCGATTGAGGCGGCGGGTGATGTGGACGTGCTTTTACTTGATAAAACTGGGACGATTACGCTTGGAAACCGGAAAGCGAGCGAATTTTTGCCGGTGGATGGTGTGACGGAACAGGAACTAGCGGATGCGGCACAACTTTCCTCGATTGCGGATGAAACGGCGGAAGGTCGCAGTATTGTTGTGTTAGCGAAAGAACGCTTTGACATTCGCGGCCGAGATTTTGCTGAAATGCACGCAGAATTTGTTCCTTTTACTGCAACGACACGAATGAGCGGGATTGATTATCAAGAAAATACGATTCGAAAAGGCGCGGCGGATGCAGTTCGTGCTTATGTAACGGCGAATGGCGGAACGTATCCGAAAGAGTGTGACACAATTGTTAGTAAGGTCGCTGGTGCAGGCGGAACTCCGCTTGTCGTCGTTCGAAACAACCAAGTGCTTGGCGTGATTTATTTAAAAGATATCGTGAAAAATGGCGTGAAAGAACGTTTTCTCGATTTACGTAAAATGGGCATTAAAACAATCATGATTACTGGGGATAATCCGATGACAGCTGCTGCGATTGCGGCGGAAGCGGGAGTGGATGATTTTTTAGCTGAAGCAACTCCCGAAGCAAAATTGGAATTAATCCGCGAATATCAACGGGAAGGCCATTTAGTTGCGATGACAGGTGACGGGACAAATGATGCGCCAGCGCTTGCACAAGCTGACGTGGCTGTGGCGATGAATACGGGGACGCAAGCTGCAAAAGAAGCTGGTAATATGGTTGACCTTGATTCTAGCCCGACAAAATTAATTGATATTGTGCGGATTGGCAAACAGCTTTTAATGACGCGTGGCGCGCTGACTACGTTTAGTGTTGCAAATGATTTAGCGAAATACTTTGCGATTATTCCAGTGCTGTTTTACGGGATTTTTCCTGAGCTTGAGGCACTTAATTTAATGGGATTAACAAGTCCGACGAGCGCCATTTTATCCGCGATTATTTACAATGCTGTGATTATCATCGCCCTCATTCCGTTATCGTTAAAAGGCGTGAAGTACCGCGAGATGCCAGCGGGAAAATTACTCAGCCGCAACATGTTGATTTACGGGCTGGGCGGATTGATTGCTCCATTCATTGCGATTAAATTGATCGATATGCTGTTAACTGTTCTAGGAATCATTTGAGAGGGGGAGAAAACATGAAAAGATTTATGAAAATTTGGAAGCCGGCCGTTGTTGGATTTCTACTTTTGACATTGGTGTGTGGCGTGGTTTATCCGGGTGTTGTCACGATTATTGCAGGTGCAGCTTTTCACGACAAAGCAAATGGCAGTATAATAGAAGAAAAGTTAGCAGATGGCTCGACCGGAAAATACGGTTCTGCTGAAATTGGCCAAACGTTTACGAAGCCAGAGTACTTGATTGGACGGGCAGCAAGTGACGGTGCGGCGACCAACTTGAATCCGACGAGCGAAGAACAAAAACAATTAGTAGAAAAACGGATTGCATGGTGGCACAAACTAGACCCAGCCAACAACCGAGTTATCCCGGCGGATCTCGTAACCGCGTCAGCAAGTGGCGTGGATCCAGATATCTCGGAGGCAGCGGCAGCGTACCAAGTAGACCGGATTTCCAGAGAACGCGGGATTTCCACCAAAGTAGTTAAGGAAATCATTGCGGAACACACAAGTTCGCGATTGTTAGGTTTTTGGGGTGAGCCGACTGTGAACGTTTTACAAGTCAATTTGGCATTAGATAGTTTGAAAATGTAGGTAGTTGGAGGCGAGAATATGGAAACGAATCGTCCAAGTCCGGATGCGCTACTAGTGAATTTGCAAGAAGAAACAGATTCATCGGTAGGTAAATTAAAAATATATTTTGGCTTTGCGGCAGGTGTTGGGAAAACGTACGCGATGTTAAGTGATGCCAAAGATCAACTAGCAGCGGGCGTCGATGTTGTTGCTGGTTATATTGAACCTCATGCGCGGGAAGAAACGCTGAGAATGCTAGTAGGAATCCCGGTTATTTCGCCTAAAGCAATCAACCATAAAAACATTGCGCTCAAAGAATTCGATTTGGACGAAGCGTTGAAACGGAAACCGGAACTGATTTTGGTAGACGAACTTGCGCATACGAATGCTGCTGGCGTGCGCAATAAGAAACGTTTTCAAGATGTGGAAGAGTTGCTTCAAGCGGGAATCGATGTGTATACAACGGTAAATGTGCAACATATCGAAAGTCTGAATGATATCGTGGAAGGCATCACCAAAGTCGCTGTCCGCGAAACCATTCCGGACTACGTTTTTGACGAAGCGGACCGCGTAAAGCTAATCGATATCGAACCAGACGAACTTTTAAAACGGCTTGAACAAGGTAAAATTTATCAACCAGAACGCGCACGAACGGCCATGCAGAACTTTTTTACTAGAGAAAATTTGAAACTATTACGCGAAATTGCGATGCGTAAAGCGGCGGACCGAATTAGTCATGAATACGACCAGACAGGCATTTATCCGGAAAAGCGCGCGAGTAGTAAGTGGCTCGTCTGCATCGGGACGTCCCCTTCATCTGCGAAACTGATTCGCTGGACAGCGCGCACTGCCGAGGCTTTCCGCGCACCATGGACTGCTCTTTATATTGAAAATGAAGAAAATGATTATATGACCAAAGCGGAGAAAAAATGTCTGCGCGAAACGATGGAACTAGCGGAACGGCTTGGCGCGGAGATTGTCACACTCGCTGGACACGATATCGCAGAAACAGTAGCCGAATATGCCCGTTTGACTGGGGTGACGAATATTGTTGTTGGTAAATCGCGCCGTCGTATGGGGCTACGGTCTTTATTTGAGGATGATTTTGAAGACCAGCTAATTACACATCTCGATAACGTCGATATGCACATTATTCCTTCTAGCCAGCCAGAGACGAAAAAACGTCGAATAAAAGTGCGTTTTAAAAGCTTCCTAACATGGCACGATATGGCGAAAATGGTCTTGCTACTTACGCTGGCAACAGCAATATGCGTTGGTTTAAGTGAATTCGGCATTGGCGACCAGAACGTTATTATGGTATATATTTTGTCCGTTTTAATAATTTCTCGAGTAACAAGTGGCTATGTTTACGGTGTCCTCGGTTCTATCATTGGCGTCATGTTGTTTAATTTCTTTTTCACGTCACCGCTCTATACATTTAATACGATTCAAGCGGGTTATCCGGTGACTTTTGGGATTATGCTCTTAGTGGCTTTAATTACGAGTGCGCTAACTGTTCGGATTAAAACACAAGCGAGCCTTGCCGTTGAGCGGGAGCGCCGAACCGAAGTGCTTTATGAAATCAATAAACAGCTGTTAGTAACCCGGAATTTAAAAGGAATTATCGATTTAACCAATGAATATATTTTGCATTTATTTAGCCGTTCCGTGATTTTTTATTCAACTGACCCAGCCAAAAGTAACGAAGGAATTTTCGTGCAAGCGGAAGGTAAAGAGGATGCGAACGCGCTTCTTGGTGCTGATGAGGAAGCTGTCGCGCACTGGGTTTTTAAAAATAAAAAACGGGCGGGCGCTGGAACGGATACGCTGATGGGCGCATTTGGTTATTACATGCCAGTGATGTCGCAAGGAAAAGTGCTTGGCGTCATTGGGGTTTCCTGTTCGGAGGAAGAAGGCCCACTCACACAAGATAACCGGATATTTTTACGGATGATTAGCTCGCAAGTTGCGCTGGCTTTAGAGCGGCAATATTTATCAGAAGAACAGCGTCAAATCGTCATCGAATCCGCGAAAGAAAAAATGAGAAGTAATTTACTACGGGCAATTTCGCATGATTTAAGAACGCCACTTACTGGTATCATTGGCGCAAGTTCGGCTTTGCTAGAAAAAGAAACGGAGCTAGATAAAGAAACCGAGCGAAACTTAATTAAAGGCATTAAAGATGATTCTGGCTGGCTCATTCGGATGGTCGAAAATCTACTTTCTGTCACGCGAATTAGCGAAGGTTTAGTCAGTTTGGAACGAGCGCCGGAAGCTGTGGAAGAGATTGTTGGTGAAGCAGTTGGACGTATTAAAAAACGTTTTGCAGACCGAACTATCCACGTCAAAGTACCGCGCGATTTGCTGATGGTTCCAATGGACGGCACGCTCATTGAGCAAGTGCTTATTAATTTGATGGAAAATGCGCTGCGCCACGGCGGACCTGCTGCGGAAGTGTGGGTAAACGTGACGAAAACGAAGCAAAGTGCTATTTTCAGTGTGCGTGATAATGGCAAAGGAATTCCGGAAAATCGTTTGCCTGATTTATTTGATACGTTTGCGGTAGAAGCGAGAGAACGTTCGGATATGTCTCGTGGTTTGGGGCTTGGTTTATCGATTTGTATGTCGATTATTCGGGCGCATGACGGGACTTTAGAAGCGAAAAACAACGAACATGGCGGGGCGACATTCTGGTTCACTTTGCCATTAGATGGAGGAGATGGAAAATGAACAGCAAGCGACTTGTGCTAATTGTGGAGGATGAAGATGGCATTAGTAATTTTATTTCGGCGGTGTTGACGGCTAGCGATTATGCGGTAATTAAAGCAACGAATGGCAAAGAAGCGTTGGAGCAGACGGCTAGCCATTCACCAGATGTGGTGTTGCTTGACCTCGGTTTGCCTGATATGGAGGGGCTAGATGTGCTTCGTGCCATTCGCATTTGGTCCAAAGTGCCGATTATTGTCGTATCCGCGCGCGATCATGAACGAGAAAAAGTAACTGCACTTGACCTCGGCGCAGATGATTATATTACGAAGCCATTTGGAACATCAGAACTACTGGCGCGCATTCGAACTGCACTGCGGCATATTCAACCAAGCAATAAAGCAACGCCAAATGACCACGTAATTCAAATTCAAAACCTTTATATCGATGACGACCGCCGACTTGTCAAAATGGGCGCTGCGGAAATTCATTTTACACCAATCGAATATAAAATTTTACTCTTGTTAGCGCGCCATGCTGGGAAAGTTCTCACGCACGATTTTATTATTCGCGAAATTTGGGGACCTTATTCAAGCGAAAATCAAGCACTACGGGTAAATATGAGTAATATCAGGCGTAAAATCGAAAAAAATCCTGCAGAACCTGCCTATATTTTGACAGAAGTAGGGGTTGGTTACCGGATGGCAGAAGAATAATATGTTATGATAAAAAGAAACGCCAGGAGGAAATAATATGCATAAAACAATCCGTAGCGTAGACGTTTATTATGAAAAATATGGTGAAGGAATACCCATTATAATGCTTCACGGCTTCGCGCCAGATTCGCAGTTGATGATTGGCTGCATGGAGCCAGTATTCGATAAGGAAAGCCCGTTTTCGCGCATTTACTTGGATTTACCGGGAATGGGAAAAACGGAGAATTACGACTCCATTCAAAATGCCGACCATGTACTCACACTTTTACTAGAATTTATTGAAGCTGTCATTCCAGGCGAGCAATTTGTACTCGCCGGGGAATCGTATGGTGGTTATTTAGCTCGCGGAATCGCAGCGAGAATGCCTGATAGAGTGCTTGGTGTCTTACTTATTTGCCCGGTAATCTATCCAGAAAAAGAACGAAGAACTTTGCCTGAACAAAAAGTCATGTATCAAGATGAGACATTTGTAAGCACGCTGTCTAAAGAAGACCGCGCCTACTTTTCGAAAAGTGGTGTCATTTTAACCGCGCGAAATTGGAATCGTTTCTTATCGGAAGTAATGGCTGGGATGATTAATGCGGACGGGGAATTTTTGGACCGATTATCTGCGAATTATGCGCTTAGTTTTAATCCGGATGAAAAAGCGCAATTCGATGTGCCCGCATTATTCTTATTTGGTCGGCAAGATGATCATGTAGGGTATGCGGACGGGCTTACGTTGCTTGAAAAATATCCACATGCCTCTTTTGCTATTCTTGATTTTGCAGGTCATAATTTGCAAATCGAACAACCGAAAATATTTACGACAATGGTGCAGGATTTCTTATTCCGCGTGAAACCAGAATAAGCTATCCTTTATGTCCACCAACCATTTCAGACCGTTTTAGCCCAGTCGCTCCGTTTAGCAAACTGCTTGCGTGCATAAGTGATTTAAAACCATATCGCGTGCGGATTTTATCGACAGTTATTTCTAATTGCTCATGATTCAACGTGCGGGTAGCATCTTCAAACAAATTGAGTTGCAGCCCGGTTTTTAAAGTGATTTTACCACACGAAATCGCAATGGAGCGTACGGGTTCTCGTTCATCGTAACGTCTGAATAATTGTAAGAAATAAGGAATAAGCGCGTGACTACTACTCGTAGGAGGGATTTTAGCTTGATGGCTGAATCCTTTTTTTATGCTGTATTTGCTGTAGCCAACACTCAAATGAATGACCGCGGTATCCACATGATTTTGCCGCAAACGCATAGCTACTTCCTCGACCATTTCACGAATCACAATTTCCACCTCAGCCGGGACGTGATAGTCTTTTTCGAGAATTTGACTTTTGCCGTAGCTTTTACTAATCGGAACATATTTTTCGTTTAAAAGGCTGTAATCAATTCCGTGAGCATGGTAATAAAGTTGCTCGCCGACTACGCCCATTGCATTTTTTAAGACTTGGGGTGGTGTTTGACTGAGTTGGTACATATTAAAAATCCCCATTTTTTGCAGGCGAACAGCAGTCCGGCGACCAATTCCACACACATCGTCCAAATGCCTAATCTTCCAAATGGTCTCGGGGACATCCTCGTAGCGCCATTCAGCTATCCCGTCATCGCGGTTTTTAGCAACATTATCGAGCGCGAGTTTGGCAAGAAGCGGGTTGTCACCAATCCCGACCGTGACATAAAGTCGTAACTCCTCTAAAATATCACGCTGGATTTTGCGAACAATCTCCTCGGTACTACCAAACAGCAAATGCGACCCGGTGATGTCTAAAAAACATTCATCAATACTATAAACGTGAATAAACTCAGCGGGAACATAACGTCTGAAAATGGCTTGAATCATCGCGTTAACTTTTAAATATAATTTCATTCGTGGTGGTGCGATAATAATTCGCTTGTCCCAAGTGGGCAATTCGTACATTCTTGAGCCGGTTTTGATATGATGCACTTGTTTCATTTTTGGTGTGGCGGCTAAAACCAAGCCACCAGCTCGTTCGGCGTTACTCATGACGACTAAATAAGCTTCAAGTGGATTCAGTCGGCGCTTGACACACTCAACCGAAGCGAAAAAACGATTTAATATCAATGCACAAAATATCTCGGCGCGGTGCACGGCTATAATCTTCTACTTGTACCATTTGTCGACACTCCTTTCTTCTACGTTTCGAATAGCAGAGAAGGAAAGCGGGGTAACACCATCAGAGTTTTTAATATAAATAATGTTGTTTTCTACTCCTGAAATACGACCAATCAGATCGTTTTCGGGAAATGCTTCTGGATCTAGCGGCTTTTTCTGGATAACAAGCATAGACTGATGTGTCATCGCGCTAGCTAGTACGCTCTCAATAAATTCTGTAGTCATAGCTTCTTTCCAGACTAAAGTTGGCTCAGCGTTTTGCATTGCCTCGGTATGTTCGCTTAATAAAAAACCGCCCCATTTCTTCATGCCGCGATCTTGGTAGCTCATGTGATGACACCTCCAATAATTCAAATAATTAGTTGTTGCTTAAATATATTATACGAACAAACGTTCTTATTTGCAATGCGTAAATGTTCTCATTTGTGATATTAAAACGGGAACAAATTACTATTTGTGAACAATTAATAAAATGGACATAAAAAAACGACCAAGCCTCTAATTAGACTTAGTCGTTATGATTATTTTTTAAGCGTGGCTATCTTCATACGCCGTAATTTGTCCAACACGATTGGCATGTCGACCAGCTTCGTACTCAGTGTTTAGCCAAATTTTGACAATGTCTTCTGCTAGTCCCGGACCTATGACTCTCGCTCCAAGCGCAAGGACATTTGTATCATTATGTTCGCGCGTTGCGTGAGCGCTAAATGTATCACCAACAAGTGCGCAACGAATGCCTTTTACTTTATTAGCTGCGATACTCATACCAATACCTGTACCACAAACTAAAATGCCGCGGTCGACTTCTTGGTTAACAACTTTTTCACTAACGGTAATCGCTAGTCCCGGGTAATCCACTGATTCTGGTGCTTCGGGGCCAAATTCTTCGTAACTAATTCCAACACTTTCAAGATAAGAAATAATACTTTTTCGTAATTCAATTCCGCCATGGTCTGAAGCAATGGCAACTTTACTAACTGTCATTTTTTCTCCTCCTGCCGTATGATCAATACCTTTATTATACATGAATTAGAGTTTTTCGACAGTCTTTCTGTTGCGCCAAGGTTTTGCGTGAACAATAATAACGTCGCAAGGTGCATGGGCGGCCGTATATTCAGAAACACTACCAAGAATAAATTGCTCCGTTGCCGAAAGTCCGGTTGCACCGACTAAAATTAAATCAGGCTCGAAATTCCGCGTTATTTTTTTATTGAAGGTAGTTTTTGGCGTACCAAAGTGAACAAAAGTTTCAACGTGCGCTACGCCAGCTTTTTCGGCTTCTTTTTTGTACATTTCAACTAATTCTTCCCCGTAAGCTTTGGCTTTTTTTGCATAGGTTTGTTCATAATCGATTAACGGTGCAATCCGACGAACATCAGCAACAAAGCCAATACCGAGTGTGGCGCCATCCATTTTGGCAAATTGAACAGCACGTCTTAGCGCGGCTTCGGCTTCATTTGATCCATCAACACCAACAAGAATCCGTTTGTAAGCAGACATTTTGTATCACCCTCTCAAAAGTTTTCCCCTTATTTACTTAATACCCATAAATAAAAGAAAGAAGCATGATTAAAGAGAAAATTTTGTGGTAGTATGAGGAAAAGAGAGAATGATAGAGATTTCCCGGGAAATAATTTAGAGGTTCCTGATTTATGTGCGGATATTATTTTTACGATTGATAGCAGAACGAGGTTAGTTAAGAAGTTCTTATTTCTGTTATAATGGAATTGATTGTGAAAAAGAAAACAAAGAGGAGATGAAAAGATGGATATTAATATGTTTATCCTATATTTCTTTATTTATTCTGTTCTCGGATGGGCTTGGGAGGAAGTTTTTTGCTCGATTTCAGAGAAGAAATTAGTGTATCGTGGTTTTCTTTACGGACCATATTGCCCCATTTACGGGTTTGGGGTAACGACAGTTTTAATGATGATTTTACCGTTTCAAAACAATTTATGGGCCTTATTTATTTTTTCGATGATTATTTGTACCGTAATTGAATACATCACTGCGACGATTTTGGAAGCATTATTCCATACGACTTGGTGGGATTATCACAACTGGCCACTTAATGTCAAAGGGCGGATTTGCCTACCGATTTCGATTTTTTGGGGATTTGCGTGTATCATTGTTGTGCGTTTTTTGCATCCAGTTGTAACCGAATTTGCGGATTGGGTGTTGAGCTGGGGTGGCTGGATTATCCCCGCGCTCATCGTCGTTATCATGCTTATCGATACGATTAAATCTGTCACAAGTATGCTAGCATTCCAAAAAGCACTTGCCGAATTTAATGAAAAACTAAACGCACAAGCGGCTGAACTAAAAGCTAGCGTAAAAGAACGCGCGAAAGAATTTGAAGAAGGACTTTTGAAAAAACAAGCGAATGTCGATATCAAAATTGCTGAAATAGAAGCAAAACGCAAACAAGACAAAGAGCTCGCGGCCAGTATGCGCAAACTTAAATTTAATGAACGACGGATGTTAAAATCGTTCCCAAAAATGAAAGTAAAACGCGCGGCACCCTTTAAAAACTTCAACAAAAGTTTACTTAGAGTTGATAAGCAAAAAAGAAAATAATCACACTGAATATGACGCGAATGGTATTTTTTATCATTTGCGTCTTTTTTTGCGCTATTTTTTACAAAACGTATAGAAAGAGTAGCTTATCTTTTGTATGATTAAGGAGAAACAACGCCTCGCAAAACGTCATTACTTCATTCTCATTTTTGTTTCAAAGCAGATTTCGCCTTGCTTCGAGAAGTTTCACAAGTCCGCTATATACCAAGCTCCACGACCAACTTTCACCCATTTCCAAATAACAGGATTGTTAAAAAAGTCACAAGTAAAGCCCAATGATGTACATTCTTTCCGCAAGTTATTGGGATGAAAGCGTGTACATTTTTATTAGATTTAGATTTATAATTAAAACGAACAGGAGGGAACGATATGTATTTGGATGAGAGAAGTAATTCACTTTTAAAAGAACTCTTACGACATCCTGACACATCGAGTACGAACTTACAAGCAAAATTTGGTTTAACTCGAAGACAAGTCGACTATAGTTTCCAAAAAATTAATAACTGGCTAGAAGAACAGACTTATCCGAAGATTCACCGAGCTGCAAATGGTCGATTTATCGTAGAACCTGACCTGTTTCAAATCATTGGTGAGGAAGATGGCGAAAAAACAGATTGGTACATCCCGTCAGAAAAGGAACGCGCCAGTCTAATCATCCTCATGTTAACAACAGGAAGTGAAGAGTTATCCCTTAATCACTTTATAAGCGAGCTGGAGGTGAGCAAGAACACCGTATTACGAGACTTGAAGCTGGTACAAAAGACACTCGATAAATTCAACCTCGAAGTAAAATATTCACGAATGCGTGGCTATTTAGTTGACGGGGATGAGTGGAATCAGCGGACGGCACTCATTTATGCGGCAGAACACATCATAGAAAGTTTTGGCGGCGAAGAGTATTTACAGGATTTCATGCAAGTGGACGAAGCGAGAATTAAAGAGCTTCGGGAAAAATTGGAACAAGTCGAGCATCATCTGAATTTGCATTTTATTGACAATAAAATGCAAATACTGCCTTACATTTTAGAAGCTGTTTTTCGGCGGATGAAGAAAGGGCAAACAATTACGACATCTTTCCTGATTGACTACAATGAATTGTCAGATACTCGGGAATACGGAGCAGCAGAGATTTTTATTGAAGAAGAGCCGAATATGCCAGAAGCAGAGCGAATGTACATCACATTACAACTTTTAACTTCCAATGTACTTCCGAAACAATATTTGAAATCGGAGGAAACGCACAAGTTAAGACTGGCGCTGGAACAAGTTCTAAGCGAATTTGAGAAAAAGGCTTGTATTCAACTAGTAGACAAAGAATCGTTACTTGAAAAATTATTTGCACACATTAAACCTGCGTATTATCGAATTAAGTATCATCTTACAACAGATTACAGCATTTTAGACAAGATTGATCAAGAATTCCAAGCCGTGCATTACATCGTGAAAGAGTCGTTAGCACCATTAGAACGTTTTATTGGTAGCAAAGTTCCTGAAAATGAAAGCATATTTATTACCCTTTTCATTGGAGGGCATTTAATCGAATCCACGGAGAAATTACAAACGAGGCTAAAAGCAGTTGTGGTCTGTCCGAACGGATTGTCGATTTCGAGATTGATGGAAAAAACATTACGAAGCCTTTTCCCGGAAATATTTTTCTATCAAGCGATGTCGATTCGAGAATTTGAACAAACAAAGGTAGGTTATGACATTGTATTTTCCGCAGTGCCACTTTCGACCGACAAGAAATTTTTCCTTATCAACCAATTGATGGATGGGAAAGAGCGCCTCGAGCTTAGACGCCGAGTGATGCGGTCGGTTTACTTAGTGGATGAGGTGAATATCAGCGTCGATCAATTAATGAAAACTATTTCCAAATTTGCTGATATTAAAGATGCTGCCCGTCTTGAAAAAGTGCTAGCAGACTATTTAATGCCAGTTCCAGAAGAAAACACATCCAAACACGAAGGCAAAAGCTCACTCGCAGATTTACTTGAAGTAACGCGAATCACACGTAAGAAATCTGTGAAAGATTGGCATGAAGCAATTTATCATGCGGCTTTACCGTTACTTTCAGCGGGAGTGGTGGAATCGGCCTATGTGGAAGAAATGAAACAGCAATATCCGGCACCGATTATGAACATCATTCTCCGTAATACGATAGCTATCCCTCATGCTGAAACGGAAAAAGGAGTAAATAGCCTCGGAATGAGCTTGCTTTATCTAGAAGAAGGCCTGCCACTTGAAGGCGGTAAAGAGCTACATTTTATCGTCGTCATCGCAGCCGTAGATAAAAATGCTCACTTCACAGCTTTACTACAATTGATGGAATTATCGGAGAACAAACGAGAATTGAAAAAACTTGCGGATGCCAGAAACACAGAAGAAATGCACCAAATAATTAAAAACTTCACGGACTTGGAAACAAAAAAGACAATGTAGAGAAGTCAGAAAGAATTACAGGAGGATTTCGTAATGGATTTAGTACAATTTTTGAAAAAAGGAATGGTTTGGGTTCAATCGGATATCGAGAAACAAGAGGACCTATTCCAAATGGTCGCAGAAAGTGGAAAGTCTGAAGGGTATGTTACGGATGACTTTTTAACGAGACTAACAGACCGTGAACAAACCTTTCCAACGGGGCTAAAATTAGATGGATACGGCGTGGCATTACCGCACACGGATCCAGAATGCGTTACGGAACAATTTATCGCCGTAATCACTGTGAAAGATGGCATTCCATTTAAATTAATGGAAGATGCTGGTCAAACGGTTGAAGCGAATTTGATTTTCGTACTCGGACTAAATGAACCTCACAGCCAGCTCGCGGTACTTCAGCAATTGATGGGGACGATTCAGGATAAAGACAATGTAGCCGCATTACTCAGAGCGAAAGATGAAGACGAAGTAAAACAAATTTTAGAAACAATTACCGTTTAAAAAAACAGGAAAATTAGCCGCGGGAAATCGCAGCAATTAATTAGGAGGAATTTATCATGGGACAATTTAAAATTTTGGTAGCTTGTGGAGCAGGAATTGCAACATCAACAGTAGTAACGGACAGAGTAGAACGTTTGGTAAAAGAAAACAACGTAGATGCAGAAGTAAAACAAATTAAAATTTCCGAAGCAGCATCTATGCAAGACGGAGCAGATTTAATCGTATCAACAACCATTTTACCAACAACGTACAAAATCCCAGCTATTATTGCAACTTCTTACATCACTGGTATGGGTATGGAAGAATTAGACGAAGAAATACTTGCGCACCTTAAATAAAAGGCTGCGCAAGGGAGTTTAGAAATCATCATTAAACAGAGAAAAAAGGAGGAAATATTAAATGGATACACTTCTGTCAGGAGTACAGTATGTTTTAAACTTGGGGCCTACAGTTATTTTGCCTATTATGATTTTCTTTATTGCATTAATTTTCCGAGTACCAGCAAAGAAAGCGCTTCGTTCAGCGATTACGATTGGTATCGGGTTTGTAGGTATTAACCTTGTTATTAGTTTACTATCTAGTAACTTAGGTCCGGCAGCGCAGCAAATGGTTGAGCGTTTTGGACTGAATTTAACAATTATTGATGCAGGTTGGCCAGCAGCAGCCGCGGCTTCATGGGCTTCTCCAGTTGCAGCAATTTTAATTCCAATCTGTTTGGTAGTTAACTTAGCACTTATTTTCTTCAAAGTTACGAAAACACTCGATATTGATATTTGGAACTACTGGCATTTCATCGCAGCAGGCGCAACTGGTTATATCGTAACTGGTGGTAACTGGTGGTTCGCGATTCTTTGTGCCATCATCTATGAAGTTGCTGTTCTTTGGATGGCAGACAGAACACAACCTATGGTAGAAGAATTTTACGGATTAAAAGGGATCTCCTTGCCAACAGGTTCTACAGCAGCATTCGGTTTCATCGGTATTCCGGTTGGTTGGCTAATCGCTAAAATCCCTGGTATTAAAAACATCCATGTTGACCCAGAAACTATTCAAAAACGTTTTGGTATTTTCGGGGAACCAATGATGATGGGTCTTATTCTAGGTATTGCAATCGGTATTCTTGCAGGCTATGACGTTGGCGCAGTTGCACAACTTGGTATGTCCATGGGTGCGGTAATGTTCTTAATGCCTCGTATGGTTAAAATTTTAATGGAAGGTTTAATTCCAATTTCAGAATCCGCTCGTGAGTTCATGAAATCTCGTTTCAAAGGCCGCGAACTTTATATCGGGCTTGATGCAGCACTTTCAATTGGTCACCCAGCGAATATTTCTACTGGTTTAATCCTTGTTCCAATCACTCTTTTCTTAGCTGTTATCATTCCCGGTAACAAAGTACTTCCTTTTGGTGACTTGGCAACTATTCCATTCTACGTATCATTCGTAGTAGCATCTCGTAAAGGTAACATTCTTCACTCCGTTTTAGCTGGAACTGTAGTTATTGCACTAGCGCTTCTTATGGCAACTGACTTCGGTCTTGTTCATACAGAAATGATGAAAGGTGTTTACGAATTCCCTAAAGGAGCAACACAAGTTAGTACACTTGATATGGGTGGTAACTTCTTTAACTGGGTTATTCTTAAATTCTCTCAAGCTTGGGCAGCTATTTTCTAAGTTTTGTCTTAATGATATAGAAGAGGTGATAGTAACATGAGAGCAGCTGTGTTATACGAGAATAATGTAATAAAAGCAGAACAAATTGATGAAGCGACTTGTGGGAAAGATCAAGTTCGTGTCGAAGTAAAAGCCGTTGGTATCTGTGGATCAGATATTCATAAAATGCAGACTCGCTGGAAATATCCACTGCCTGCTGTAATGGGACATGAATTCGCAGGTGTGATTACGGAAATTGGTAGTGAAGTAACAAATGTAGCTATCGGTGACCGGGTTGCAGGGATTCCACTTGAGCCTTGTATGGAATGTAATTATTGTAAAGCGGGCGACTTTTCATTATGTGATAACTACCGGATGGTGGGGTCACATTTCCACGGTGGATTTGCAGAAAATGTTGTCATGAAAGCCGACAATGTCATTTCTATCGGTGACCTTGATTTTGAAGAAGGTGCGATGATTGAACCACTTGCTGTATCGATGCACGGGGTACTTGGTATTCAGCCGAGACTCGGCGATACGGTCATTGTCTTCGGAATTGGCACGATTGGAATTTTGGTTGTCCAATGCTTACTTCTTGCGGGTGTGAAAGATATTATCGCGGTGGATATTAGTGATAAAAAATTAGCAGACGCGCGGGAATTCGGTTGTAAATACACCATTAATCCAAAAAATGAAGACTTAAAAGAACGCGTTTTTGCTTATACAAATGGTCTTGGAGCTGATATCGCGCTCGAGTGTGCTGGTTCCAAAATAACGCAAGAACAATGCCTTCTTGTAACGAAGAAAAAAGGTAAAGTTGGTTTTCTAGGAATAGCTTACGCAGATGTACTTTTACACGAAGAAGCTTTTGAAAATATTTTCAGACGCGAATTAACGCTGAAAGGTTTTTGGAATTCTTACTCGGCACCATTTCCAGGTGAGGAGTGGCGTACGTCGATTGAATTCGTGAAACAAGGTCGAATTAAACTGAAACCACTAATTTCGCATCGTTATAAGCTAGAGGAAACGAAAGAAGCTTTTGATATGATTCTTTCAAGAGAGCATGATTATAACAAAGTGATGATATTGCCGCAGAAAGGTGACGATTAATTTGAAAGCAGTAGTAAAAACAAATCCCGGATATGATCAAATGGAGCTAAAAGATGTGGAAGAACCACAAGTCTATGGCGACAAAGTAAAAATCAAAGTAGCATTCACTGGTATTTGCGGATCTGATATCCATACGTTTAAAGGAGAATACAAAAATCCAACAACTCCCGTCACACTTGGACATGAATTTTCTGGTGTCGTTGTAGAAGTTGGGCCAGATGTAACGAGTATCAAAGTGGGAGACCGTGTCACAAGTGAAACGACTTTTGAAACTTGTGGAGAATGTATTTATTGTAAGGAACGTGATTACAATTTATGTAGCAATCGTCGCGGCATTGGTACGCAAGCAAATGGTAGTTTTGCAGAATTTGTTTTATCTCGCGAGGAAAGTTGCCACGTGCTTGATGAACGTATTTCGCTCGAAGCAGCAGCACTGACAGAACCGCTTGCATGTTGCGTGCATTCAGCGCTTGAAAAAACAACGATTCGTCCAGATGACACAGTACTTGTTTTCGGACCAGGTCCAATTGGTTTATTACTAGCTCAAGTTGTGAAAGCGCAAGGGGCAACGGTGATTATGGCAGGAATTACCAAAGATAGCGACCGTCTACGTCTAGCAAAAGAACTTGGAATGGACCGGATTGTCGATACTTTAAAAGAAGACTTGGCTGAAGTTGTGCTCGGCATGACAGATGGTTACGGAGCGGAACGCGTATTTGATTGCTCAGGCGCAGTACCAGCTGTAAATCAAGGATTACCTCTAACGAAGAAAAAAGGCGATTTCGTTCAAGTAGGACTTTTTGCCGAAAAGAAAAATTCGATTGATGAAGAATCTATTATCCAACGTGAAATTGCTTATATTGGCAGCCGTTCTCAAAAACCATCTTCTTGGATTTTAGCGCTCGACTTACTTGCTAATGGCAAAATCAATACGGATAAAATGATTACTAAAGTATATGGTTTAGATGACTGGCGCGAGGCTTTCGAGGCAGTTATGGCAGGAAATGAAATTAAAGTATTAGTGAAATCTTAATAATGGAGGATGGGCTGTATGAAAAAACATCAAAAAAAGGATAACCGTGCAAACGAATCCAAAGCTTCTCGGGCTCAGATGTTTTACAGTAGTCATCCTTAGAAATGAGCCGAGAACATATTCGCGTATGTTCTCGGTTCCATTTCATTATAAGACGTTAAAAGAAAAAAATCTATTAATGAAGGTGAAATTAAATGAAATTAACAATTGGTTGCGACCACGGCGGACGTAGACTAAAAGATGCCATTGTGAAACATTTACGTGAAAAAGATATCGAGGTCGTTGATATTGGAACATATACGGACGAAAGTGTTGATTTTCCGTCGTATGCAGAAGAAGTTGCCAATCAAGTAGTAAGTGGGCAATCTGAACTCGGAATCCTATGCTGTGGAACTGGAATTGGTATGAGTATCGCTGCGAATAAAGTCGATGGAATCCGTGCTGCGGTTGTTTCAGATACTTTCTCAGCGCGTGCTACTAGGGAACATAATAATAGCAATATTCTCTGTCTTGGTGAACGCGTCATCGGTGAAGGACTAGCGCTTTTACTTGTCGACACGTGGCTTGAGGCATCTTTTGCAGGTGATCGCCATAAACGCCGCTTGGATAAAATTACTGAACTCGAAAGAAAGTGAGGATGAAAATGAGGAAAATAGCCGCTTCAATTATGTGTGCAGACCAACTACATTTAGGTGATGAGCTCCAGCGCCTCGAATCTGCTGGCGTGGAACTACTACACTGTGATGTGATGGACGGTGTATATGTGAATAATCTTGCGCTCGGTCCGGAATATTTGGAAATAGTGCGAAACAATACAGAAATCCCTCTAGACATACATTTGGCTACGATTACCCCACTTAAATATATTGACATGTTTGGCCCGGTGAAGCCGGAATACATTTCTTTTCATGTCGAAGTAGCAGAGGACGTGTCAGAAGTCATCCGAAAAATCCGCTCTTACAACGTCAAACCATCAATTGCGATAAATCCGGAAACCCCGATTGAAGTCATTTATCCGTATTTAGATGATGTGGAAATGGTGTTGATGATGACGGTTAATCCGGGATTTGCAGGACAGAAATTTCAAACAGATGTATTACAAAAACTGCATGATTTAAAAGCGAAACTAGCTGGAAAAGTCCATGCGCCGCTCATTGAAGTGGACGGCAATATTAATAAAGAAACAGTAGGCTTAATGCGAGATTGTTTACCAGACATTTATGTACTAGGCACATCCGCGCTATTTCATGACCGAGATAAAACGAGTTATGCAGAAAGACTAGTACACATTTGGTCAGATGTAGAAAAACATGTGTAATAAAGCACAAACAATTTAAGGGAGATGACAGTTTTGAAAAAAACATTAGATAGACAAGCAGTAGATACGATTCGTTCGTTATCGATTGATATGATTGAGAAAGCAAATTCAGGACACCCGGGAATGCCGATGGGAGCAGCACCAATGGCGTATATGCTGTTTGCGAAACATTTAGTATTTAACCCAGCCAACCCAGAATGGTTTAACCGCGACCGATTTGTCTTATCAGCAGGGCACGGGTCCGCGCTACTTTATAGCATGCTTCATTTATTTGGCTATGATGTGAAAATGGAAGACTTAAAACAGTTCCGTCAGTTAGATAGTTTGACACCGGGACATCCTGAATTCGGCTGGACTGCAGGAGTTGATGCAACGAGTGGACCGCTTGGACAAGGGATTGGTATGGCAGCTGGAATGGCGCTTGCAGAGTCTCATTTAGCAGCGGAGTATAACCAACCAAATTATCCAATTGTCGACCATTATACGTATGCGATTTGTGGTGACGGGGACTTGATGGAGGGCGTGGCATCAGAAACAGCCTCGCTTGCAGGACATTTAGGGCTTGGGAAATTAATCGTATTGTACGATTCCAATGATATTTGTTTAGATGGAGATTTAAGCGCAACATTCAGTGAAAATGCAGCAGACCGTTTCCGTGCATACGGATGGCAAGTTTTACGCGTAGAAGATGGCAACAATTTAGCGGCAATTCAAGAAAAAATTGTTCAAGCAAAATTAGAAACATCGAAACCAACGCTAATCGAAGTGAAAACAGTCATCGGTTACGGCGCGCCAACAAAAGCAGGCAGCTCCGCAAGTCACGGTGCTCCGCTCGGTGAAAAAGAAGCAAATGGTGCAAAAGAGCATTACGAATGGGCAGAAGAGCCTTTCACAGTACCGGCTGAAGTTCGTGATTATTTAAGAAATTACAAAGCGCGCGGAGAAAAGCTAGAGGGCGCTTGGAACACGATGCTCGCTAATTACAAAAAAGAATTTCCAGAACTTGCAAGCCAATTAGACCGCGTGTTAGCGGGAGAAGTAGCTGCGGACTGGAACGCCAATTTACCAACTTTCGAAGCAGGTACAAACGTCGCGACACGCTCCGCTTCTGGCAAAATGATCAACGCAATTGCAGCCGAATTACCGGAACTTTTCGGGGGATCTGCTGACTTAGGTTGCTCGAACAAAACATTTATTGATGCGAGCCCAGCATACAGCATTCAAGACCCAGCTGGTAAAAATATCTGGTTCGGTGTGCGCGAATTTGCGATGGGAGCAATGTTAAACGGAATGGCACTTCATAGCGGCTTACGAGTATTTGGCTCCACCTTCTTCGTATTCTCAGACTATGTCCGCCCAGCAATGCGGATGGCTGCTTTAATGCAACTTCCAGTAACATATGTATTCACGCATGACAGTATCGCTGTAGGTGAAGACGGCCCAACACATGAACCAATCGAACAACTTGCCTCGCTCCGTGCTATGCCAGGTCTAACAGTTATCCGCCCAGCTGATGCCAAAGAAACCCGCGCTGCTTGGGAAATTGCTGCAACCAACACAAACGGCCCAATCGCACTTGTATTATCACGTCAAGACTTACCAGTACTCGAAAACGACCAAGAAGAAGTAGATGCAGGGGTCGAAAAAGGTGCATATATTGTAGCTCCAGCAAATAGTTCCAAACCAGACGCTATCATTATCGCAACAGGATCCGAAGTGTCCCTTGCAATCGAAGCGAAAGCCGAACTCGCGAAAAAAGATATCGACGTTTCCGTTGTCAGTTTATCCAGCTGGGAACGCTTCGAAAAAACAACCGATGCGTATAAAGAAAGTATTTTACCAAAAGAAGTGACAGCGAGATTTGCGATTGAAGCCGGAGCAACATTTGGTTGGAAAGAATTTATTGGGTCAGAAGGCGATATGTTAGGAATCGATCACTTCGGCGCATCTGCCCCTGCGAAAGATTTGTTTAACGCTTACGGCTTCACACCAGAAAATGTGGCGGATCGCGTCGAAGCTGTAATTGCGAAAGCCGGTGTGCGCGTATGACATTCGTAGCGCCATCTTTACTTGCAGCTGATTATATGAATATGGCAAACTCCATTAAAGAAGCAGAAGATGCAGGAGCTGACTACCTTCATATCGATGTCATGGACGGACATTTTGTGCCGAATCTGACATTTGGAATCGATATGGTCGAGCAAATTAGCAAAACAGCAACTATTCCACTGGATGTCCACTTAATGCTCTCAAACCCAGAAAACTATATTGAAAAATTTGCCGCAGCTGGTGCACACATTATTTCCGTGCACATCGAAGCCGCGCCGCACATCCACCGCGTCATTCAACAAATTAAAGCAGCTGGCTGTAAAGCGGGAGTCGTGCTTAATCCAGGAACACCGGCGAGCGTGCTGGATGCCATTTTAGCAGATGTAGATTTAGTTTTACAAATGACCGTAAATCCAGGTTTTGGCGGACAAGCTTTCATTGATTCTACCATCAAAAATATGCGCTATCTGGATAATTGGCGCCGTGAAAATCACGGTAGCTATGTTATCGAAGTAGACGGTGGCGTAAATGTTGAAACCGCTGAAAAATGTAAACAAGCTGGCGTTGATGTCCTCGTTGCCGGATCGTACTTCTTTGGGGCAACAGATAAAGTGGCCTGTATTCAAGGTTTAAAAAAATAAAACACGAAAAAACTAGGTTGCCCAAAAAGCGCCTAGTTTTTTTATATTATATAGTAGATATTTTTTTAATTGATACATCCCGCACACTAGCTTATACTTAAATTAATACGACAACGAAAAGGAAGAGATATATGACACAACTAACATTTCGAAACGGGACAGAACAAGACACGAAGTTAATTCTTCGTTTTATTACCGAACTTGCAACACACGAAGGCATTGAAAAAGATGTAGTAGCAACAGAATCTGGTTTACACAAAGCCCTTTTTCAAGAAAAATCAGCCGAAGTAATCATCGCCGAATACGAAGAGGAGCCAATTGGTTTCGCACTCTTTTTCCATAATTTTTCCACGTTACTTGGCAAAAAAGGATTTTACTTAGAAGACCTTTACATCATTCCAGAAATGCGCGGCAAAAACTTTGGAACACAGTTTTTTAGCTATTTATCCAAACTTGCTTTAGAGCGAGATTGCGGCAGATTTGAGTGGTGGTGCCTAAATGAAAATAAATCAGGTATGGACTTTTACGAAAAAATTGGCGCAGAAAAAATGTCAGAATGGACCGTACACAGGCTCACTAAAGCCGAAATGGAAAAACTAAGCAACCTATAAAGGATGGGATTAAAATGAAATGGGATAAACTATTAAATGATAAACGCCGCCGCGAATCCGGTGTCACTCGTTCTAAAAACACCGACGTACGTAGCGCTTTCGAAAATGACTTCCAGCGCATCGTCATGAGTGCATCATTTCGCCGTTTACAAGATAAAACCCAAGTATTCCCGCTAGAAAAAAGCGATTTTGTTCGTACACGCCTAACCCACTCAATGGAAGTAAGCACCATCGCAAAATCAATGGGAAATATGGTTACACACACGATTCAAGAAGAAAACCTAGATGAAGAATTTACAAAAGAACACGCAGATAAAATTCCGGAAATCCTTGCTTGTGCTGGACTGTTACACGATATGGGCAATCCGCCGTTCGGTCACTTTGGTGAAGAAAGTATCCGCGAGTGGTTCCGCGACAATTTAGCGACCATCACTTACAAAGATAAGAGCCTAGCAGAAATCCTCACGCCGCAAATGAAAGAAGACTTTTACTACTTTGAAGGTAACGCCCAAGTGCTCCGCGTAGTCTCCAAACTGCATTATCTTTTCGACCAGTACGGCTTAAATCTAACATTCGCGACTTTAAACGCAGTCATCAAATACCCAGTTTCTTCCTTAAAAGTAAATAAAAAACAAATCAAGAGCAAAAAACTAGGCTATTTTTACGCCGATGAATCACTTTTTAATGAAATAACAACTGCAACAGAAGCACTTGATAACCGTCATCCGCTCACTTATTTACTAGAAGTGGCAGACGATATCGCGTACCTAAATGCCGACCTAGAAGACGGTGTGAAAAAAGGCATCGTCAACATCACGCAAATCTTAAAAGGTTTTGAAGAAGTAGAAGAGCACAATAAAGTCACTGCTGCGTGCTACAACGAACTCAAGAAAAAAAGCGAGCGCTACGAAGGACAAGAAGAAAGTTTCATCGTACAACAATGGCTCGCATCGAACGTCCGCGGCCAATTAATCAATCGCTCACTCGAAGTATTTTACGAGAACTATGACGCCATCATGGCAGGCACATTCAACGACTCACTCATCGATGCTTCAAGCGCCGAACAACTCGTTCAAATTTTACAAAGCCTATCATTCACGTATATTTACCAAGATAAAGGCATCGTTGAATCCGAAATCGCCGGCAACGAAATCATCTCCAAATTGCTCGAAACGTTTATTCCAGCAGTTATCTATTATGATAGCGAAACCCCAGAACGCCAAACAGCCAAAGACAAACGCTTACTAACCTTGATTTCCGACAACTACCTAGGCTGCTACCGCAAAAACGCAGAAGGCGAAAGCGAAACAATGAAACTTTACCTGCGATTACTTCTCGTAACAGACTTCATTTGCGGCATGACCGACAGCTACGCGAAAGATTTATATCAACGTTTGAATGGACTAAGTTAATTAACTAAATTTCAAGTAACACCTTGACATCTAAACCTCAAGGTGTTACTATATTCAAGGTGCCTCTACTATAAACAGAGGTCTGAAAATAAAACAGCGTTGTAGGTCGAACTTACAGCCATTTTATTTTACCGAAAAAATGAACCACCTGGATGTGTGGAACTACTAAATAAGGAAGGAGGAATTTATCCCATGCCTACAATTAACCAATTAGTACGCAAACCTCGTCAATCTAAAATTAAAAAATCTACATCACCTGCTTTGAACAAGGGCCTAAACAGTTTTAAAAGAGAACTAACAGACGTTAACTCTCCACAAAAACGTGGCGTATGTACTCGTGTTGGTACCATGACTCCTAAAAAACCTAACTCGGCGCTTCGTAAATATGCCCGTGTACGTTTGAGTAATGGTATTGAAGTAACAGCTTACATTCCTGGTATTGGTCACAACTTACAAGAACATAGTGTTGTTCTTATTCGTGGTGGACGTGTAAAAGATTTACCAGGGGTACGTTATCATATCGTTCGTGGAGCGCTTGATACAGCTGGTGTTGAAAATAGAGGACAAAGCCGTTCTAAATACGGTACGAAAAAACCTAAAAAATAATATTTATAAAATATGAAAGGAGGATATCCGATGCCTCGTAAAGGTCCTGTTACTAAACGTGACGTGTTACCAGATCCGATTTATAATTCGAAACTAGTAACTCGTTTAATCAATAAAATGATGGTTGACGGAAAACGTGGAAAGTCTCAAGCTATCCTATATTCCGCATTCGATATCATTGCACAAGAAACTGGTAAAGATCCGATGGAAGTATTTGAACAAGCTATGAAGAACATTATGCCTCTTCTTGAAGTTAAAGCTCGCCGTGTAGGTGGTGCTAACTATCAAGTACCTATCGAAGTACGTGCTGACCGTCGTTCTACTCTTGGTCTTCGTTGGTTAGTAAATTATGCTCGCCTTCGTGGAGAAAAAACAATGGAAGTACGTGTTGCTCGCGAAATCATGGATGCTGCCAATAATACTGGTGCTTCTGTTAAGAAACGCGAAGATACACACAAAATGGCTGATGCTAACAGAGCGTTCGCTCACTATCGTTGGTAAAAAAATCACTGACAAATTCCAGGTATATTGCCTGAAAAATTGTTTTATGGAAGGAGAAATACAACATGGCTAGAGAGTTCTCCTTAGAAAAGACTCGTAATATTGGTATCATGGCCCACATTGATGCGGGTAAAACTACCACTACTGAACGTATCCTTTTCTATACAGGGCGTATTCACAAAATTGGTGAAACCCATGAAGGTGCTTCTCAAATGGACTGGATGGAGCAAGAGCAAGAACGTGGTATTACTATCACTTCTGCTGCGACAACAGCTCAATGGAAAGGCTACCGAGTAAACATTATCGATACACCTGGACACGTAGATTTCACAGTTGAAGTTGAACGTTCGCTTCGTGTACTTGATGGTGCTGTTGCGGTTCTAGATGCACAATCTGGTGTAGAACCACAAACAGAAACAGTTTGGCGTCAAGCTACTACTTACGGGGTTCCTCGTGTAGTATTCGTCAACAAAATGGACAAAATCGGCGCAGACTTCCTATATTCTGTAGGTACTTTGCATGAACGTTTGGCTGCCAACGCGCACCCAATCCAACTCCCAATCGGGGCCGAAGATACATTTGAAGGTATCATTGACTTAATCGAAATGAACGCGTTGTATTACGAAGATGATTTAGGAAATGACCCTCATATTAAAGAAATCCCAGCTGATCTGAAAGACTTAGCAGACGAATACCGCGGTAAATTAGTGGAAGCAGTTGCTGAACTTGACGAAGAGCTAATGATGAAATACCTAGAAGGCGAAGAAATTACAAAAGAAGAACTTAAAGCTGGTATCCGTAAAGGAACACTTAACGTTGAGTTCTATCCTGTAGTTTGTGGTACAGCATTCAAAAACAAAGGTGTTCAACCAATGTTAGATGCAGTACTTGATTACCTTCCAGCACCAACAGATGTTCCAGCTATTAACGGCGTATTGCCTGATGGAGAAGAAGCTGCTCGTCACGCTGATGATTCAGAACCATTCTCTTCCCTAGCATTCAAAGTTATGACTGACCCTTATGTTGGACGCTTAACTTTCTTCCGTGTTTATTCCGGTACTTTGAATTCCGGTTCATATGTACAAAACTCGACTAAAGGTAAACGTGAACGTGTTGGACGTATCCTTCAAATGCACGCTAATCACCGTGAAGAGATTTCGATCGTATACGCTGGTGATATCGCTGCTGCCGTAGGACTTAAAGATACAACTACTGGGGACACTTTATGTGATGAAAAAGAACAAATTATCTTAGAATCCATGGAATTCCCAGAACCAGTTATCCAAGTCGCTATCGAACCTAAATCGAAAGCTGACCAAGATAAAATGGGGCAAGCTCTTGCGAAACTAGCGGAAGAAGATCCAACTTTCCGTGCTGAAACTGACCAAGAAACTGGCCAAACTCTTATCTCCGGTATGGGTGAACTTCACCTTGACATCCTTGTTGACCGTATGAGACGTGAATTCCGCGTTGAAGCTAACGTTGGTGATCCACAAGTTTCTTATCGTGAAACATTCCGTAAATCTGCTCAAGTTGAAGGTAAATTCGTACGTCAATCTGGTGGACGTGGACAATATGGTCACGTTTGGATTGAATTCGGACCAAACGAAGAAGGTAAAGGATTTGAATTTGAAAATGCAATCGTTGGTGGGGTTGTTCCACGTGAATACATCCCAGCTGTACAAGCAGGTCTTGAAGGCGCACTAGATAATGGTGTACTTGCAGGCTACCCACTGATTGACATCAAAGCAAAACTTTACGACGGATCTTACCATGACGTCGATTCCAATGAAATGGCCTTTAAAGTGGCTGCTTCAATGGCATTACGTAATGCTGCTAAGAAATGTGATCCTGTAATCCTTGAGCCTATGATGGCTGTAGAGGTTGTTATCCCAGAAGAATACCTTGGTGATATCATGGGTAACATTACTTCCCGTCGTGGTCGTGTAGATGGTATGGAAGCTCGCGGTAACGCTCAAGTTGTTCGCGCATTTGTACCACTTGCAAACATGTTTGGTTATGCAACTCACCTTCGTTCAGGTACGCAAGGTCGTGGTGTATACACTATGCAATTTGACCACTATGAAGAAGTTCCTAAATCTATTGCTGAAGAAATCATTAAAGCTAATGGTGGAAACAACAAAGAAGATTAATTGATTTTTTTCGCAACATCAAGTATAACTTTAGTTAGAAGTATTGCTTAGTTTAATTTAAGCTAAGTAAAAAATAATTATCGAATTATCGAGGAGGATATTTTAAAATGGCAAAAGAAAAATTTGACCGCTCTAAACCCCATGTTAACATTGGTACTATTGGACACGTTGACCATGGTAAAACAACTTTAACTGCTGCAATTACAACTGTACTTGCTAAAAAAGGCTTTGCTGATGCACAAGCTTATGATCAAATTGATGGTGCTCCAGAAGAAAGAGAACGTGGTATCACAATCTCTACTGCTCACGTTGAGTACCAAACTGACAACCGTCACTATGCACACGTTGACTGCCCAGGACATGCCGATTACGTTAAAAACATGATCACTGGTGCTGCACAAATGGACGGAGCTATCTTAGTAGTATCTGCTGCTGATGGCCCAATGCCACAAACTCGTGAACATATCTTACTTTCACGTCAAGTTGGTGTTCCATACATCGTTGTATTCATGAACAAATGTGACATGGTTGACGATGAAGAATTACTAGAATTAGTTGAAATGGAAATTCGTGATCTATTAACTGAATATGAATTCCCTGGCGATGACATTCCTGTAATCAAAGGTTCAGCTCTTAAAGCACTTCAAGGTGAAGCTGACTGGGAAGCTAAAATTGACGAGTTAATGGAAGCTGTAGATTCTTACATTCCAACTCCAGAACGTGATACTGACAAACCATTCATGATGCCAGTTGAGGATGTATTCTCAATCACTGGTCGTGGAACAGTTGCAACTGGACGTGTTGAACGTGGACAAGTTAAAGTTGGTGACGAAGTAGAAGTTATCGGTATTGAAGAAGAAAGCAAAAAAGTAGTAGTAACTGGAGTAGAAATGTTCCGTAAATTACTAGACTACGCTGAAGCTGGCGACAACATTGGCGCACTTCTACGTGGTGTTGCTCGTGAAGATATCCAACGTGGTCAAGTATTAGCTAAACCAGGTTCGATTACTCCACACACTAACTTCAAAGCTGAAACTTATGTTTTAACTAAAGAAGAAGGTGGACGTCACACTCCATTCTTCAACAACTACCGCCCACAATTCTATTTCCGTACTACTGACGTAACTGGTATTGTTACACTTCCAGAAGGTACTGAAATGGTAATGCCTGGTGATAACATTGAGCTTGCAGTTGAACTAATTGCACCAATCGCTATCGAAGACGGTACTAAATTCTCTATCCGTGAAGGCGGACGTACAGTAGGCGCTGGCGTTGTTTCTAACATCAGCAAATAATATCTGATACGATTCAAACCGACAAAGTCATTAGGCTTTGTCGGTTTTTTTGTATACAAAAATTAAAGTAGGATTTCTAAAGAATTTGTTTATATTTCTGAAAAATTAGTTATATACAATTTTTTTGAACTATGCTATATTTGTCACATACATAAATAACAGACAATAGGAGAGAGAAAATGAAAAAGAAATTAACTACTTTAGGATTAGCAGACACACTGTTTTATCGGAAATGGGATTTTAAATGAGTCGATTTTTAAAAATAGAATTTAACCGAGTTTTTAAAAGTAAATCATTTCTTGCTGCTCTTGCACTAGGAGTATTAATCGTGCTAATTCAGCAAATAACTGTTGCTCGATACTATTCCCCGGCGGAAGAAAATGTATTTTTATATTTAACTGGTTATGATACAACTGGGCTTGGGACAAATCTTTATTATTTATTGTTACCATGTTTAGTAGCCTTAGCCGGTGCGGATTTATTGGGTGAAGACCGGCGTAGTGGATTGGATATATTTTCGCGAATAAGAGGAAATGATAAGCAATATTATTTTTCGAAGAGTATTGTTGCTTTTGTTGCTGGTGGAGTTGTATTTTGTTTACCTTTAATTATGGAACTTTGTGCATTAATGTTAGTGTATCCATCTACGCCACTTGATTATTTCGTATCAGAAGTACCGGTTACATATGGTGCAATGTTTTCGAATGTTTTTTATAACAGTCCGCTTACGTATGAGATGATATTTCTTGTAATGGGCTTCGTTTATGGGGGCTTGTTTGCATTGATAGGGATTTTAGTATCCTTTTTTAGTTCAAGCAAATATGTGGTTTTATTGAGTCCACTAGCTATTTATTATGGTATTTGGATTGTATTTTCTTTAATTGGTTATCCAGAGTTTAGTCCGTTTGGTTTCTTAACTCCAAAACAAGGTTATCCTTTAAATTTCCATATTATCTGGATCGAATTTCCACTTCTTTTAGTAGCGGTAATTGTGGGGATTATTTGGAGTGTGAAAAATGAAAAATCATAATTTAATCCGGTTGAATTTTGATTTTGAAAGAAGAAAATATTTATTGTTTGTATTGTTATTTATTTTTGTCATTGCATTACGCTTATTGTATGCAAGAAATGGTGAAGCAGATGTTCTTTATATAGTGCAAACTTCCGTATCAGTTGAGGTACTGTTTATCTTGTTAAGTCCGTTTTGTTTATGGATGAATCAATTGTTGTATTTTCAGCATAGAGAATTGACTGTCATGCGAATTAAGAGCAAATATACACTTTGGAAAGTCAATACGACTGTTATTTTGTGGAATGCTTTTCTGCTGGCATTACTGACCAACATCTTAAATTATGGAAGTAGTGTTATGGATAACGGAATAGAAATAAATTCTCAGATAGTTCAAATATACATATATTCATTTATTTTATTTGGATTAGGTTTAGTACTTGTAGGGATTTTACAAAATATACTGCTTGTTCTTACGGGAAATAAGGCAATTGCTTTTTTTGTAGTATTTCTGGTGTTTTTCTTTGATGCTAGCACAATCAAATTGCAGCTACTTTCCAATCTTTTTATAGTGAATCCTAGTGATCTTACTGATATGTTGTCTTTTGCTGGGCGTGTTTTCTGCTTGGTTGGTGGGATTATTATTTTATTTTTAATAAGCTGGTTACTTACAGAGAAAAAAGATATGTTTCGAACCTCGAAAAAGAAGGTGCGTTAATATGTGGTTATTTTTAAAACGGGAGATATTATGGTTCCTTCAAGGGAATAAATTGAAAATAATAGGCTTGGGAATACTTTTGGTATTAGCGATTTTAATAAATGTCGTTAATACAAAAAATGCATCGGGGACGATAGCGGATGTGTTCCTGGGCTTTTTAAAACAGGATAATGGGGTGGAAAATCCGCTCACAAGTAGCTTGAATTGGATTATCATTCAAAGTTTACCGGTTTTTCTATTTGGAAGTTACTTTTATAAGGAATTGTTTGCGTTAGAGGAATTTATTACTATTCGTTTTAATAATAGAATGCTGCCCTTTCTTTCCAAAGTTTTGCTTATTATTATGCTGATGTTGGTTTATTATTTAGTAATTATTGGATTAGTGCTGTTTGTTAGTCTTCTTTTTGGTATTCGTTTTGATGTACAGCCGGCTCTATTGTTTACAGATTTTAATATGCCGCTCTATGAAATTGGTGTGCGCTTTTTTGTTGGCGGGCTGGCACTTATCATGTTGCAATTGTTGCTGTCTATAATAATTAAGCCGTTTTATGCTATTACGGTAGTGCTTATTATTATTGTGACCAATTGCTTTATTACAAACTTTTGGATTATCGGAAGCGTCTCGAACATTGCTGGATTTGCAGATGGAAATAATTGGCTGTTATTAAGTATTCAATTGGTATATATTGTTTTGGCTGTGCTCATTGGCGGAAATATTTATCGAAAGACAGATTTATATAAACTAAACTAGGGAGAATATCGATGAATTATATAAAAGTTAATCATTTAACAAAAGTAATCAACAACCATACCGTGCTAGATGATATTGATTTTGAATTAAAGCAAGGTGGGATTTATTCGTTCATAGGTCATAATGGTTCTGGAAAAACAATGTTATTTCGGGCACTATGTGGGTTTATTGCGCCAACAAGTGGTGAAGTTACAATTAATGGCGTTAATATTAGTAAAACTAAATCTTTCCCAGAAAAAACGGGCATTATTATTGAAACGCCTGGATTCTTGGCAAATTATACAGGTTATAAAAATTTAGAATACTTGGCTTCTATAAAAAATCAAATAGGTGAAAAAGAGATTCTCGCTGCGTTAGAACAAGTTGGACTTTCTGGAAAAGAGAATTTGAAAGTGAAAAAATATTCGCTGGGAATGAGACAACGACTTGGTATTGCTCAGGCTATTATGGAAAATCCAGATTTATTAATATTTGACGAACCAACCAATTCATTAGATAAAGCTGGAAGTCAGAGTTTTATTGACTTGATTTTAGATTTAAAAGAAAAAGGAAAAACGATTCTATTAGCAAGCCATCATATTGCCGATATTGATGGCATATCAGATGAAATATTTGAAATGGAAGCAGGTCGGATAATAAATAGGAGAAAAGCATGAAAAAAATAATTGGCGTAGTCTTAATTGTTCTATTAGTAGGCATATTTGCTTGGCGCGTGTATGATGTAAATGCTAATTCTTTTTCATATGAAAATAAAACACACGCTGAACAGGAAAAATTTCAAATGGGAACTGCAACAGTCAGTTTTGGAAAAGCGTTTGTTGTGAATGATGCTGATATAAATAAGTACGCGACAAAAAATTATTTTAAACAAGAAAAGGATGCTCTTTTGCTTGTTCAACTAGAGTCTACAGAAAAAGATATTAGGATTTCTGATTTTCAGCTAGGATATAAAGAATTTGTAACTTTGTCAGATACTACGGCGTCGAGCTATGAACTTAAAGACGGGGTATATAAACATTTGGTAGGATTTAATATACCTAAAGAATTATTAGCAACGAAAAAGACATTCACATTAGTTACTCCGAATAAATATTGGAAGAGTGGAGTAAGGGATGTTGTAGATATTAGTTTATAAAAAGTAGCATTATCCAAACAGACAAAGCCGTTTAGCTTTGTCTGTTTTTGTATACAAAAATTAAAATATACTTGAAAAATATCACATTTTCGCATAACCTTAATGTAGACATATCTTTTTACCTTCTAGACCGAAATCAAGGAGGTAGGCCAAGTGGTACAATTTGATGCTCGAAATATGGCGTTACTCGAATCGCTCATCGTGTCGAATGTATATCTTGCACCAGAGAAATTACAAGAAGAACTAGGCATTTCCAAACGAACACTTCAATATGATGTAGAAAAAATTAATAAAGAATTAGATAATATAGGACTTGATGGCATTCAATCTGTGCGCGGACAAGGGTATTATTTATTAGAAGAAGAAAAACCAACAATGAAAGAAATCCTTGAAAATAGGGAAGCGAGCCACAAAGTCTTTTCAGCTAGTGAACGCCGCATCCGTATTTTATTTTTTCTGCTCGTAACAGATGCGCGAGTGATTATTGATACGATTAATGAATGCAATGAAGTCAGTCGCAACACTAGTTTGCAGGACATTAAACAATTAAAATTAGCACTCAAACAGTTTAATTTAGAGCTTATCTATGATCGGAAAAATGGCAATATGGTTCTCGGTGATGAGCGCAGTATCCGCCAATTTTTCATTCATTATTGTATGAATAACGAAGAAATCGCAACCGCAGACCAATTGCTCGATTTGATGAAAATTAATCCAATGGTTAAAAATCAGGAGTTATTTCCTAATTTAGATACGATTTTCGAAATTTTAGCAGTGACGGAGAAAAAAATCGGCATTCGTTATACGGATGAGGTTATTGAGCGGATTGGTATTATGATTTTCTTTTTTAAAGAGCGGATGAAGCGAAATTGTTATTTAAATGAGAAAGAAGAACATGAAGTAGAATCATTTGATATCGCACAGGAAATTTATCAGCAATTGCAGCAAAGCGAGAATTTTAAGATCAATCATGCGGAAATCACTTATTTAGGTAAACTTTTGCTTGGGGCGAGTCGTTTGAATGATGATGCGGCCGCTACAGGGAAACTTGATATTATTGTAGAGAAAATTATTGCCGAATTTGAGCGCCTTGCCTGTGTGAATTTTGAAGACCATCGTAATTTGAAAAAGGATTTATTACTGCATTTACAGCCGGCCTATTATCGGCTGAAATTCCAAATCGAATGGATTAATCCGTTGCGCGCAGATATTAAGCAGAGTTATAGTGATGTGTACGAGATTACCAAAAAATCATTAGAACCACTAGAAGACTTGCTCGGTGAAACAATCCCGGAAGATGAAATTGCTTACGTTACCATTCTATTCGGCGGCTATCTTTCGCGCAAAAATAATACGTTAGTTGAGCGCAAAAAGCTTTTAATTGTGTGCTCTAAAGGTGTTGGAACTTCGCGGATGATTGAACGGCAATTATCGCAATTGCTCGGCGAACGGGTAGAAATTTTAGAGCCAATTTCGATTCGTGAATTTGAAAAAGGGCTGTATGCACCAGACTTTATTGTTTCTACTTTGCCGATTATGGAACCGAAAGCGCCGGTTTTCATCGTGAGTCCCATTTTAACCGAAGCACAGAAACAGCAATTGATGAAGGCAATTGCGCCGCACATTTTACAAAAAGATTCTGATGCGCGCATGTTATCGTCCGTGCTTGACGTGGTTGATCAATATGCCAAAGTGGAAGACCGCGAAAAATTAGCGGCCAAGTTGAAATCGGTATTATTCCAAGTGCAATCAGATAGCCAGTTAGAGAAATCGCCATCTCTTGATGAACTTTTACCGCAAGAACGAATTATTTTTAAAGAAAGTGTGACGGACTGGCAAGAAGCTATCCGAGTTGCTTCAAAACCGCTACAACACGAAGGTTATATCTCGAAAAACTATCAACATGCAATGATTGAAAATATTGAGAAACTGGGGCCATATATTGTTATTGCGCCAGGGATTGCCCTTCCGCATGCTTCGGTAGATGACGGGGCATATCGGGTTGGAATGAGCTTACTAAGGCTAGATCAGCCGGTTTCATTTTCAAGTAAGGCGAAGGATCAGGTTAAATTAATTATTGTGCTCGCTTCCATTGACTCTTACACACATATTAATGCGTTGAGCCAACTAACTAATTTAATCATGAAACATCACTTGCTGGAGCAGATTGAAAAAGCAACATCAGCAGCAGAAATTGCCGCAATGTTAACAATAAAATAAGTGATAAAGCCAGTGTGGTCCGAGATACCACGCTGGCTTTTTTGTATGCCCACTAACAACGAAATGGAACAGTCTATTCTTTGCACTTTCGAAAAGAAAGGAATTGGGCTTTTTTTAACGGGAGCGCTACAGCTATAATAAGAGTGTAAGTTATTGATAGCGCTATCAATCAGTTAGAAGGGATGAAGAGATATGTCTTTTTTGAATAAAGAGCTTGTGAATCTGCATGGAACAGCCAAAAATGCTGACGAAGCTATCGTGCAAGCAGGAGAATTATTAGTGAATGCAGGTTATGTGAGCGAGCAGTACGTAGAAAAAATGGTGGAATCTTATCATGAAAATGGTGCGTACTTTGTCATTGCACCTCAAATAGCAATTCCTCATGCAAGACCAACTGATGGTGTGGAAAACTCTGCAGTGTCACTCGTCGTACTAAAAGAAGGCGTGAATTTCGGACACGCCGCAAATGATCCTGTGCGATTAGTATTTGGACTTGCAGCAACTTCAAGCGAGGCACATTTAAAAGTCATTCAAAAAATCGTCTCCTTGCTTAGTAACAACGAGAACATTGAAAAAATGATTCATTCAGAAGATTATCAAGTAATTGGAGAATTAGTGGAGGGATAATAATGAAAATTTTAGCAGTGTGTGGACTTGGACAAGGGACAAGCTTAATTTTACGAATGAACGTAGAAACAGTTTTACGCGATATGGGAGTCGACGCAGACGTGGAGCACATTGACGTATCTGCTGCTCGCTCGATGAACGTTGATATTATCGTAACAAGCCAAGAGTTAGCAGAAACGCTTGGAACAGATACAAGTGCCAAAATAGTCATCGTCAACAACTATTTTGACAACGCAGAAATTAAAAATGCATTATCCACAGCAATAAATAGTTAAATAAGACAAAAAAAGGTGGGAAAAAAATGGAGATTATTACGTGGATTGCCAATAACTTTTTTGGAACCCCAGCCATACTTTTAGGTTTTATCGTACTTCTCGGGTTACTTTTACAGAAGAAAAATTTAAGTCAAGTTATTAGCGGAACGTTCAAAGCAATTATTGGATTCTTAATTATTAACGCTGGTGCGGCTGTTATTACTGGTTCACTTGGGATTTTCGAGCCAATGTGGAAAGAAGTATTTGGACTTGAAACGCCGCCACTTGCAGGGTTTTTAGGACAAGAAGCCTTTAATGCAAAATTTGGTAGTGCCGTAACACTTGCGATGACACTCGGATTTTTAGTCAACGTTTTATTAGCAAGATTTACACCATTTAAGTACATTTATTTAACCGGTCATATGATGTTCTGGACAACGACAATTTTTGCCGGAATTACTGTGCAAGCTGTCGGCGGAGATATTCCGTTTTGGGGACTTGTGCTCTTCTTAGCAGTAATTATGGGGCTTTACTGGACGCTCCAACCAGCGATTACACAACCATTCTTACGTAAAATTACCGGAAATGATAATGTCGCATTAGGTCACACTTCTTCCAGTGTAGCGATTTTATCTGCTTTGCTTGGGAAAGTATTCGGAAATAAGAAAAACGATGCCGAACATATCAATTTACCGAAAAAATTAGAGTTCTTACGGGACTCGAACGTTATTACCGCGCTTACAATGGGAATTCTGTTCGTAGTTGGAGCAGTGATTTTGATGGTGAAGAAAACACCGGGAGCAGAAAAACTCATTGCCGAATCTGGAAATCAAAGCTTCATCGTATACTCCATCGTTCAGTCCTTTACGTTTGCAGCGGGTATCGCTATTGTCCTTGTGGGTGTGCGGATGTTTATCGGTGAAATCGTTCCAGCCTTCAATGGTATTGCAACAAAACTAGTACCTGGTGCGAAACCTGCGCTAGATGCACCAATCGTTTATCCTTATGCACCAAACTCCGTAATTATCGGTTTCGTGGGTGCGTTCATCGGAGCGATTATCTGGTTAGTAGTACTTGGAAATACAGTTGGTTACGTATTTGTGCCAACGATGATTGTGCTCTTCTTCCACGGGGCAGTTGCTGGGGTATTCGGTAACTCAACTGGTGGGGTGAGAGGAGCCTTGATAGGTGGATTCTTAACAGCTACGGTTGTCGCCTGGGGTCAATATATTATGGTTACCTTCTTTATCAACACGACGGTTCCAGATACAGCAATGTGGGCAGCCGACTCAGATATGTTCATCCTCGGACCAATTGTCAGCATGTTAGCGAAGTTATTCTTTTAAGTAAAATCTAAACCTCTTCCTTGTCTAGCATTCAAGAGGAAGAGGTTTTTTGAAAGGAAGTTTTAAAAAATGAGTTTTATTCGTACTTTTTATGGAGATATCGCCCCGGATCAGTTGGGCTTTACTTATTCACATGAGCATATTGTCTGCGTACCAGCTTACTGGCAAGAGCGAGATGCCGACGATTTACTTTTAGATGATAAAGAAAAGTCGCAGCTAGACGTACAAGATTTCGCAGACTTAGGCGGAAAAACGATTGTCGATGCGACAGCGGTTGATTACGGCAGACGCGTGCTTGATGTAGCGCAAATTTCCAAAGAAACCGGCATTCAAATCGTTGGAACAGCGGGATTTAACAAAAGTTTCTTATGGGATGGGAAAATTAAGCCTGAACTGAAGCCAATCATCGGGGATTTTGAAACCTATTATGAATGGATTGAAAATACTTCTACAGAAAAACTAACGGAATTCGTTGTAAATGAAGTCGAAAATGGACTTGAAGGAACGCCGTATAAGGCTGGTCAGGTGAAATTTGGCACGGGATACAATATGATTACACCTTTAGAGGAAAAGACGATACGCGCGGTTGCACGAGCACATCACGAAACAAAAGCGCCAATCCATTCCCATACAGAAGCGGGAACGATGGCTTTAGAGCAAATCGAGATTTTAAAACAAGAAAATATCCCGTTAGAATATCTATCCATTGGTCATATGGACCGCAACCTCGACCCGTATTATCACAAGCAAGTTGCGAAAACAGGCGCATTTATGTCCTTCGATGGTATTGCTAAAATTAAATACGCGCCAGAAAGTGCTCGTATTGCCGCGATTCTATATTTAGTTTCAGAAGGATTTGAAGATCAAATTTTAGTTAGTGGTGATACCGCGAGAAAAACATACTATAAACATTACGGTCACGGCCCAGGACTCGAATACATCGCTAAAAAATGGGTGCCACGCTTTATCGATGAAGCAAACGAAAAAGGCTTTGATGGAGAAAAATTAGTCAAAAAATTCTTCGTGGATAACCCAGCTAGATGCTTTACATTTAAAAAATAGGAGGCGAAATCTGTGTTATATGCAGATGAAAATTCATTTGATATTGGCGCGAAAATCACGAAAACTAAACCAGTTATTTTGCCAATCGGAGCGGTCGAAGCGCATGGGCCACATTTGCCACTAGGGACAGACAATATTTTAGCGTCAGAATATTCTGCGAAAATAGCGGCGGAAACAGATGGATTCGTGCTTCCGGTATTACCGTACGGCCAAGTTTGGAGTTTGCAAGATTTTCCGGGAAGTTTGACGTTATCCAACGAAACGGTAACAAAAGTGGTCGTGGAAATTGGTGAAAGCCTTTATAAGCAAGGATTCAGGCTATTTGTACCAGTGAGCGGACACCTTGGCAACATGGCGGCGCTCAAAGATGCGGCGCGCGAACTATATGCCAAATACCCCGATATGATTATCCTGCACATTTTTTACCCGAATATCCAAAAATTAGCCATGGATGTGCGCGAAGGAACAGCCAATCACCATACCTACATTCATGCTTGTGAAATCGAAACATCACTCATGCTCTATTTATCCCCAGAAAATGCCGATATGAGTCGTGCAATTGATGATCCGCCAGTTTTACCAATTGATGCGGATTACACCCCAACCCCATGGCAAAATTTCACCAAGACAGCAGTTTTAGGAGAAGCAACTTTAGCAACAGCGGAAAAAGGCGAATACTTGATCGAAAAAACGTTAAAAACATGTGTGGAGTTGATAAAGCTTGAACAAGAAAAAATTCGAAAATCTACCAAAATGGAATAATTTTGCGCTATTTAATTTTTTAGCGAAAGATAAGGAAAATAGCCGAGAAGTCATGGAAGCGGCGCATGGTTTTGCGGTGCCAGGAATCGTTGCAACGAACTATGAAACGGCAGAACAAGCGGCGACTGTGGTGAAAGAATTACAAACTACAGCAGCGATCGTGAGTGTGGGCCTTGGTGGTGGTGGCGACTGGCAAAACTGGCGTGATGTGCTTCATATTGCTCGCCTTGCACCAAATACCCACATCAACCAACCAATCGAAACAGCGGGATTAACAAATGATTTGCTTCCAGAAACCTACACCAATGCACTCGTTCGCCCAACCGGAAAAGTCGGCATCGTCAAATTATCTTCTGGAGATGAAATTACCGCCGAAGAAGCAGTCGATTATTGCCTATCCGCGAACATCCCTTCAATCAAATTTATGAGCATTGAAGGCACGAAATATTTAGATGAACTGATTTATTTAACAAAAGTTGCAGCCGAGAAAGGCATTTACGGCATTGAACCAGCGGGCGGGATTGGCGCCGATAATATCCTTGAAATAACAACCGCCATCCAGTCAACAGGAATTCCATTTTACATGCCGCATATTTTTGGGAAAACTATTGATAAAGCAACTGGTAGAACGAAACCAGAAGAAATCGCGGAAATTTTTGCAGCTTTGGAGGGGAAGTAAATGATTAATAACTATATCGATATCACGGTTCGTTTATTAGAAAATATTCTCGATAATGAAGCAGATTATGTAAAAGAAGCGGGTGCCAAAGTAGCCGAGTCTATCGAAAACGACGGTGTTATCCATTTATTTGGCTGCGGACATTCTCATATTTTAACAGAAGAAGTATTTTACAGAGCAGGCGGATTAGCGGCAATTCATCCGATTTTACATGAACCATTAATGCTCCACGAAGGTGCCGCGGCGTCTTCTGTGCTTGAACGCAAAAATGATTATGCGAAAACTTTTATGGCGGAGGAAGATATTCGCCCGGGGGATGTCATGATTGTGCTATCTACATCTGGACGTAATCCCGTGCCAATCGATGTCGCTGAAATCGCCCGCGAAAAAGGTGCATTTATCATTGTAATTACCTCGCTACAATATTCTGCCAGCCAAAAATCACGCCACGTATCAGGAAAACGTTTATCTGATACAGGTGATATTGTGATTGATAATGGTGCTGTTAAAGGAGATGCAGTACTAAAATCAGCGAACTTCAATATTGCATTTGCTCCAACGTCTACAGTAACAGGCGCGGTCATCTTGCAATCGATTTTTGCAGAAGCAATTGAAAAAATGGTAAAAAATAATTTCACACCACCCGTCTTTATTAGCGGAAATGTCGAAAATGCCGATGCGCACAACCAAGCGCTTGTTGATAAATATAACGAACGCATTCCGCTACTTGGAATGAATTTATAAAAGTAGCTTCCCTAGGGATTTTGTTTCCCTAGGGGTTTTTTAGTATAATAAAGTTATTAAGGAATTTGGAGGAATCGTTATGCTTACAACGAGAAAAGCATTACATTATTTAGACAAAAGAAAAACAAAAGACGCGATTCGCTTACTTGAAACTTGTTGGAATCAAACAGTGACAGATGAAAATAAAAGTGATATATTCACAGCCACTGTATTACTCAGTGACGTGTTATACCAAAGAGGCGAACGTTTTCCGGAAATCTATCAACACCTCATGTCGATTTTAGAAGACATGCAAGATTTAGAAGCAGTCGATTTCGAACGCGAAAAGGCGAAGCAGATTTTCGCTGAGTTAGATGAATATTTTAGTGAAGTAGGGACATTTTTCCAAGGTGATCACTTGGCAGAGCTTTGGACAAAATCCAATTATAAAAATGAATATGAAGATGTGTATCCCACACGACAAAGAGTGGCTGACATCGAAGCAGAACTAGGGTATAAACTGCCTAAGTCATACGTCTACTTAATGCGCCATACTCAAAACGGAGGTATAGTATCAATAGATTCTGTACCTACGACAGAGCCAAGTTCATGGTCGGAGAATTGTGTTGCTATTACTGGAATTATGGGAATAGGAAGTCACGGAATTTCTACATTAAATGGATCATACAATACAAAATTTTGGATGGAAGAGTGGGGTTATCCAGATGTTGGTTTAGCGATTGCTGATTGTCCTTCTGCCGGGCACGATATGGTTTTCTTAGATTACCGAGAATGCGGCAAAACAGGCGAGCCAGCAGTTGTACACATTGATCAAGAAGCTGATTATAAAATAATTAAGCTAGCTGAGAATTTTGAAGCGTTCATTATGAGTTTGTATATAGAAGAATATTAATCTGAAAAAATGAAAAGGAGTGTGGACGATGGATTCAGCGTATGTATTTGATAGCGAACAAGCAACGAAATTATTAATGAAGAATTACGAGTTAGTAAAAACAAGTGGTGTGAGTTTTATTGATAAACGAATTCGCTTTCTGATTGCTCGTCTTTTTGCGGGGAATAATGAAGTGGTCAATCCAGAACAATTTCATGCGCTAAACAAAGAATTTAAGCAGCAACTGGGCATGTTTACCGCGCTTAACGGTAATGTGCGTGCATCACTTGTTGGGCTTTTGATGGCTAACGACAACGCCAGCTCGGAAAGCATTCGCCAAGTAATTTCCAATTATAAAACGTTAATTGAAGCTGGTTTTCAACGTACAGAATACACCTATTTTGCAGCTTATTTATTATTACAAGCTAAAAACCAAACACTAACAGCGCAAAAAGCCAAAACCATCCACCAACTTTTCAAAAAAGCACACCCATTTTTAACTAAAAGTGAAGATGTGACAACCGCCGTTTTCCTAGCAAATCCACCGGAAGAAAATACCGAAAAATTGGCCGAGATAACAGAATACTATTTTCAAGAGTTCGCCGCGAAAGGCTTCCGCAAAAATGATAGCTTACAATTTTTAGCAACAACCGGGACTCTTTTATATGGTGAAAAAGACAGCAAATTCATTCGACGAGTAGATAATGTCGTAGAAGAATTGCGCCAAAAAGGAGTGAAAATAAAACCGCTCCATTATTCCAGCATCGGGATTTTAGCCTTTGTCATGGATGGTCGCAAAATTGACTCTGGGTTAGTGAAGCTAATTGACGAATTGGAGCAACAACCAGGCTTGCGTTTTGGACGCGAATTCGTTACAGCTCTAGCGATAAGCCTCTACACCGAAAAACAATCAGGGCAAATGAGCAAAGAACAATTAGAAGGATTAATGGTCAATGTGCATATTTTAATTGCGATGGAACAAGCAGCTGCAGCAGGTGCCGCCGCTGCTGCGAGTGCGGCCGCTGCATCTAATTAACATAAAAAAACTGGTAGCCCCACATGGCTTACCAGTTTTTTCTATTTAAGGACTAACATAATAGTCATTACTTTTCTTAGGTGGATTGGAAGAACTTAAAACATAGTCTTTCAAAAATGAATTCGGTGCGGAATCCCATAAAGCCATTCCGTCAGATTTTGGCGGTGCAGTACCGGCGAAGAAATACATATTATTTAATCCCATCGTATCCGCCATTTTTTCCTTGTCTGCTTGACTGTATTTATCATAAGACTCATTTGTCATCAAATCCATTATTGCTTTATCATAGCCACTATTATAAAAAGTTTCGTAATCAAATTGGTCGAAATTCAGCAAGTTTTCATCCGTAGATCCTTTTGCTTTTGCCCAAGTTTCGATATCTAGCTTTTTGGACTGATAAGTGAAGTTTTTATTTTTGGCACTATACGTTATTGTACCGTACTTATGTGGGAAAACCGAAAGCGCATTGGTGACGATATCCGTGATTTCTTTACCATCTGTACTCTTTGCAGAACGAATATTTTGCGTGTGGATATGACCGCTTAGGGAGAAATCCATCGAGCCAGCTGTGAGAGCATCGATCACTTGTTGATTATAATTAATCGTATAACCTTTTTGAATGACATCACTATGATCCGTTAAATTATGATGCAATACAGGGACAAGTTTGGCGCCATTTTTCTTCGCAAGCGCACTGCTTTCTTTTATCCAATCTAATGTTCCGGCGGTTAGCCCGCCTTCTGTTGTGGGATTTCCTTGCTGCATATTTGTTTTGTAAATAGCCGTATCTAACATTAGGAGCCAGACTTTGGAAGACGGAGCCGCTAAATAACTCAGCGAAAAATCATCCCGCGAAATGGCATCTTCATAACCGAACTTTCCATAAATTTTACTGAAATCGGTAGGCGAAATCGTGTCAGTTGGCAGTTGCTTATCTTTTTCAAACTTGCGCGCCCACGGGTTGTTAATGTCATGATTACCAGGGATAACAAAAACTTGCGTGCCATTTTTTTCTACTTGAGTGAGTTTTTTCGCTAATTCTTCGTGGCTTGTTTTTTCACCATTGTTCGTCAAATCACCACTAATAATAAGCACATCGGTCTTTTTCGCTTCAACATCTGCTAAAAAAGCATCCGTAATTTCGTTGCTGTAAGCCAGTTGTTTACCATCGCCAGCAGCGACATATTTTTCAAAAGCTTTTCCGTCGTCCGTTAAAGACGGGGCGAAATAATGGACGTCGGTTGTTACTACCATCGATAAATTACGATCTTTTTCGATTGGCGCAGTAACTTTTTCCGTTGTCCCACTTGCAGAACCACAGGCAACTAAAGAAAAAGATAAAAGGATAGGTGTAGCTATTTTTAAAAATCGAATCACGTTAATCACGCTTTCATGTTTGTATTTTCACAATGAGCCGTAAAATTTAGAACAAAACTCAAAAAGGGAAGGAGCAATGTTCTAAATGGTTTAGATATCTCTATCTAAAATACTTTTCGTCAAGCGGTACATATCATCACGATACGCGCCAGCTGGTAGTTTTTTAATTTCACGAAGAGCTTTATTCGTATATTTATTAGCAAGCTTAAACGCCTGTTCGACACCATTATATTTAGAAATAAGTGCTAAAACTTGTTCAGAAGCATCATCAGTCATAGCTAATTTTTGTGAAAGAAGTGGCTCGAATTCAGCCAAATGACCTTTCATCGCATAAATAAGCGGTAGAGAATAAATCCCTTGCTTCATATCATTTAAAACGGGTTTGCCAAGGCCGGCATCTGTACTTGTGTAATCAAGCACGTCATCAATAATTTGAAAAGCCATACCAAGATAATGCCCGATATTATAGCATTTCGCAACAGTCATGCGAGACGCTTTACTGCCACTTGCGCCAGAATAACAACTAAGCGCAAAAAGTTGAGCTGTTTTGCCAGAAATACGAGATAAGTATTCGCGGACAGTGACGTTCATTTTGTAGCTAGTGCGCATTTGGTCTAGTTCACCCATTAAGATTTTCTCGATATTTTTACTATTAAATTCGATATTCTCCACGGAAGAAGCATGCGCAGATAAAATTTTGAAACAGATACAGAATAAATAATCGCCAGTATAAACGGCATAATTACGACCGTATTTGGAATGAATCGTTGGAATACCACGACGTAATGGTGAATCATCAACAACATCATCATGAATCAATGTCGCCATATGAAGCACTTCAAGCGCAGCAGCAATCGAAACAGCGCGTTCTTTATCAAAATCAGGTCCGGCTTGAGCAGAAAGAAGTGCAAAAGCAGGGCGCAGTAATTTTCCGCCAGCGTGAATCAAATCCTTCACATTTTGCTCAACGTGTTTATCGCGAATTTGAATGTTTTTTTCAATTGTTTGTAAGACTTCTTGTAAATCTTTGGAAAGTGCAGGATACTCATCCCACATAGCATGAAGTTGCATATTGAACTCCTTTTTTAAAAGTTATTTTTGTGCTGCTTGACTTTGTTTAGCATCAGCGAACATCCGCAAAGTTTGGACGTTTTTTAATAAGTAGTTTGCCGCAATTCCAACCGCAATTCCGGAAAGAATTCCGATAAAAGATAATACTGGCAAATAAAGCATAACCGACCAAGTGCCCGCAATCCAACTTGCAATAACGAGTTGCCCAACGTTATGTAAAATCCCACCAGTAACACTCACGCCAATGATGCTCACACGTTTCGGCCCAAGTTGTTGTACGAGCCACATCCCAAGAAAACTCAAGATTGCCCCCGCCGCACTATACATAAAGGTCGAAATCGTCCCACCAAGCAAAGTGGATAACACTAATCGAATGCAAATTATCATAAATGTATCTTTTGCCGATAACGTATAAAGCGAAATACACGTAATAATATTAGCAAGGCCTAGTTTCGCCCCAGGAGCAAACGCAAATGGAAACGGAATAGCCCGTTCGAGTAAACTAATGACAACAGCTTGTGCAGCCAAAAGCGCTATATATACTAATCGTCTGTTTTTTGTCATAGAAACACTTTCCTATCTATTAGAGGATAAGGTCAGGAAGAGATAATCGGATCATCTGAATCGCCTGAACTCCCGTCACTCGCTTTTACTTCAATTACTAACTTATGTGGAAGACAAACGACCGTATCTCCTTGTTTATCAATTGCCCCAGTCCGAACACACACCTGATCGTTACAGTTCGCTTTACTAATTCGGATTTCTTCCCCCGAAACCTCAATCGTGTTAGTATGTCCATCCGGTTGTTTCACATCAAAGCTTTCCGTTCCTTTATGTCCAGTGAGCGTAACGGTTTTATATTCTTTATTATCAACAGAAATAACCGCAACAAGCTCCTTTTTTCCATTAGCAGGAGCCGGTTCATTCGCTTTTACATATGAAAAAATAGCAATCGGCAAAAAGGAGAGTATACAAAGAGATAAAATAATAATAATATCCCAGCGTTTCACCATAGAAAAATACTTCTTCACCGTATTGCCTCCTTTCAAAATGTCATGTACAAATCCTATTTTAAAGGATTATGCCTAAATATAATAGGAAAAAGTTTAAGAAATAACCAAATAATAAAAACGGAAGCACCTCCTATGCCAAAACTGGCTTTTGGATGCACTCCCGAGTTTTTATTTAAAATTTTAACTAGCTAATTTACTTGTCTCTGTAAACGGACCTTGGCTTACCGTACCACCAATGACCAAGATGTTTTTGGAACCAAGGAACAGCCCAATAATCAAGACCAAATGTGCGACCAGCGCCATTTAGAAGTGCGATAGAAGCTGGTAACGCCCAGAATTTGTCCCAACCAAGCATAGCGCTTAGTGTAAACATTACTAGGAATCCAGCACTTCCGATACTTACAAGCCAAGTGAATAGACCAACTACCATAGCAAGACCGATTGCAAGTTCAACAAAAGGTACAACTTTTTGCATTACTAGTGCAACGTCAAGATTTGGCATTAGAAGTTTCATAATCCATTCAAACCAACCAGGCATATGGCTAAGAATTGGAGTAGTTACGTTTGTTGCAGCAGCCCCAGCAGCATCACCGGCAGCTTGACTAGCGCCAGATGTAGCAGCAGTTTGTAACCATTCGAATGGCATTTTAGAGCTTGTTGCAGTTAACCAAGAGTCAGAACCGATACCGTTAAATAAAGGTTTTAAGTTTGTAATACTTACTTTATCCCATGTAGTTTCGCCGTAGATTTTAGAAAGCGCTTCGTCAATCCAGAACCAACCTAGATATACACGTAAAGGAAGAACCCAAAGTACGTTACCGTAACGAGAAGTCCAACCACGGAAGATATTACGGTGATCTTTAATGTGGAAGAATTCATGCATAACATATTGCCACATGTAGTAACCACTGCGGATACCGAAGAAGTAATACAAGTTAACCATATGTTTCATTAAAATAGCGAACCAACCAGAAAGATGCATGTTACCAAGATGAGCAACACCATATTTAGCTCCGATAGAAACCATTACACCATGGTATTTACCTTGGAATGGTTCTTTTTCGCCAGTACCGCTCATTTCAACGATGATGCTTTTCGCTGCAGTTAATGCAGTTTGTTCAGCACCTTCAACGATTTGCGGAGTTGGTTTGCCTTCTTCATCTTCAAAGTAAGCAAGGTCACCAACGACATAAACGTCTTTAAGACCATCTGCTTCCATATATTGGTTTACTTTCAAACGGCCTGCACGAGCAGATTCCATACCGTAATCTTTAGTATCAGAGTTAGCGCGAACACCAGCAGTCCAAATTAATGTACTTGTTGGAAGCTCTTCGCCAGATTTAAGTACGATGCTTTCAGGTTTAACTTCAACGATAGCAGCGTTTTTCATGATTTCAATACCTTTTTTAACCATGTAACGTTCTGCTTTGTCAGCGTCTCTTCTTTCAAGCATGTTTAGGATTGTTGGAGCAGCTTCTACTACAACTAATTTAATTTCAGATGCGTCAATTTTGTTATCTTTAGCAAGACGATCTTTCCATTCTAAAAGTTCCCCAACCATTTCGATACCAGTAAATCCAGATCCACAAACAACGAATGTTAACATTGCTTTACGTTTTTCAACGTCTTGTTCGCGAGATGCTTTCGTTACAGTTTCTTCAATATGATTGCGTAACTTAACAGAATCTTCCCAAGACCAAAGTGTAAAGCCATTTTCGCCAACACCAGGAGTCCCGAAATCATTAGGTTCGCCGCCCATACCTAATACTAGGTAATCAAACGGATAACTTCCGTGCTCTGTTGTTACAACTTTTTTATCATGATCTACATGTGTCACGTTATCAGTTACAAGATTAACTTTTGTTCTATTAAACAAACGACGTAAATCATATTGAATTGCAGTTGGATCAACACGACCACCAGCAACCTCATGTAGTTCAGTCATCATTGTATGATACGAATGACGATCGATTAAAGTAATATTAACGTCTTTGTCTTTCTTGTATTTCTTAGCTAATTTCTTAGCAGCGTGTACACCTGCATATCCTGCCCCAATTAAAACGATATTCTTTTCAGGCATATGCTTCCTCAACTCCTTGTAAGTTTATTCACAAAAATAAAATGAGTCCAAAATTCCCCACAGTATTATTATAACCTATCATAGTTTAACAGAAACCTCCCACAAATGTCTAGATAGTAAAGAACAATTCTAATCTAAAATTTAAAAATAGGACTTTATACAAATGTTACATAATTAAACAGGCATAAAGTCCTTGTTTCGCATAGGTTGTTAGACATTTTTGTTTGCTATTTTGCGCAAAAAGGTTGGTTTTAGCCATCTTTTATACATCAATAGTCATTATTTTGAAAATTAGATGAATTATGTCTTTAGAATTACAGTAGACAAAACCGGACGCTGATGGTATCATTTGTATTGTAAAAGTGATATCGCTTTCGCAGACTATCGGTTTGTGTTCACGAAATCACAAACAAAGTTAATCAATAAAACAAAAGGTGGGAGCAAAACATGAAATTGAAAAAAGTAGCAATGGGTATTACCGTAGTAATGGCTTCAAGCTTATTACTAGTAGGTTGCGGTAGCAGTGACGACAGCAGCAAAGACAAGAAGAGCACAGACACAAAACAAACAGAAACAAAGAAAACAGCTAAAACTGATGGTACTATGACTGATGGTACTTACAAATTAGAAGAAAAGAATTTTGACGACAAAGGCTGGAAAGCTTTCATGTCAATCGAAGTTAAAGATGGTAAAATTACTAAAGCTAACTACGATTACAAAAACAAAGATGGCAAACTAAAATCTGAAGATGCAGATTACGAAAAAATGATGAAAGATAAAGTAGGTACTGGTCCTCAAGAATACTTGAAACAATTAAGCGATTCTTTAGTTAAAGGTCAATCCGCTTCATCTGTACAAGTAGTTTCAGGAGCAACTCATTCTTCTGACGCATTCATCAACTACGCTAACCAATTAATCCAAGCAGCTCAAAAAGCTGATACAACTACAATTTCCATCAACAACCTAGCTAAAATGGAAGATGGAACTTACAAATTAGAAGAACAAAACTACGCACATGGTTACCGTGTAGTGTTCAGCATGGACGTTAAAGATGGCAAAATCACTAAATCTGACTACAACTATGTTGACAAAGACGGCAAACTTAAATCAGACGACGCTGAATATGAGAAAAACATGAAAGCTAAATCTGGTACTGGTCCAAAAGAATACATCCCAGCACTTAACAAATCTCTTGTAGAAAAACAAGACGTTGCTGCAGTAGACACTGTTTCTGGTGCTACTAACTCTTCTAACCAATTCAAAATTTATGCAGCTCAACTTCAAAATGCTGCACAAAATGGCAACACTGACACAATTAAAGTTTACAACTTAGTAGAAGCTGAATAATCAGCACAATTAATGCACAAAACGGCTGGCCCTGATTTTCGGGGCTAGCCGATTTTTTTATCGAAAAAACAGAGGAATTAAGCCTTTTTACTATAGATTTATTCCTTTTTTTACGCTATAGTTATTCAAGTAAAGATCATGGATTAGAAAGGTGAAAAAGCTCATGAAAAAATGGAAAATAATATTTTCAGTTATCATATTAGCGCTCGTTGTATCAGCGTGCGGAAACTCCGGTAAAGAATCAAAAAGCGAACCAAGCGATTCTAAAAATTTAATGGATCAACCATATTCAAAAACAGACTTCCTAATGGGGACAGTTGTAACACTTAAAATTTATGACAAAGACAAAGAAGATGTCCTTGATAAAGGTTTCGACCGTATCAAAGACCTAGCTGCCAAAATTACTACAAGCGATTCAGGGAAAACTTCTGAAGTCGACAAAATCAATGAACAGGCAGGCAAAAAGCCAGTCAAAGTATCCGAAGACGTTTACTATTTAATCCAAGAAGGACTTAAATACTCGGAGAACTCTGGTGGTAGCTTCGACATCACTATCGGCCCATTAACTTCCTTGTGGCACATCGGTTTCTCTGACGCACGCAAACCATCGCAAGCAGAAATCGATGCAGTTTTACCATTAATCAACTACAAAGACGTTAAAATGAACGACAAAGATCGAACTGTCTACTTGGAAAAAGAAGGCATGGAGCTCGATTTAGGTGCCATTGCTAAAGGCTTCATTACCGATGAAACCTTAAAAGTATTCAAAGAAAATAAAGTAACAACCTCTATTATAGATTTAGGCGGAAACATTTACGTTCAAGGTAACAATCCGAACGGCAACAAATGGAATGTCGGAATTCAAGACCCATTCTCCCCACGTGGAAGTGTTATTGGGAAACTTCCTGAATCCAACATGTCCATCGTAACTTCTGGTATTTATGAACGTTACCTAGAAGTTGACGGAAAAACATATCATCACATTTTAGATCCAAAAACAGGCTATCCTTTTGATAACGACATTGCAGGGGTTTCAATCGTTTCTAAAAAATCGATTGACGGTGACGGCCTATCAACCGCTACTTTCTCCAAAGGGATTAAAGGCGGAATGGACTACATCGAACAATTCGACGGCGTAGATGCGATTTTCATTAGTAAAGAGAAGAAAGTATACGAAACATCTGGGCTAAAAGGTCAATTCGAATTAACGGACAAAGACTTCCAAATGGATACCGTGAAAAAATAAACTATTATTATAGAAGAAAGTGAGCAGAAATCCACGCGGACTCTGCTCACAATAAATTAGAAAAGGGGTTAAAAAAGGGATATGTCAATACCATCGTTTCTGAAGTTGGTTGAAATCCAAACGAAGATAGCTAGTGTGTTTCCGTTTATGTTAGGGACGCTATTCGTCGTTTATCAATACGATATGTTTAAACCAGTTGATACGCTAATATTTTTTGGTTCAATGTTGATTTTCGATTTAACGACTACTGCGATTAACAACTATATGGATTACCGCAAAGCGACAGATAATCATGATTACGATTACCGTACGACGAGCAATGTCATCGGTCAAGAACAGATTCCGGTACGCACGGTGATAATTACTATTTTTCTAATGTTCTTCATTGCAACCGGCTTAGGTGTCTGGTTGGTGTTCCGTACAGATTTATTAGTTCTTTTAATCGGCTTTGTTTGTTTTTGCATCGGTATTTTATATACGTTTGGCCCTGTGCCGCTTTCCCGCATGCCTCTAGGTGAAATTTTTTCAGGTGTGACTATGGGGTTCGGGATTTTCTTCTTAGCAGTATATGTGAACGCATACGATGCAGGAATTGCGAATTTACTTTGGCAAGGAGAAATGGTGACGATTCAGTTCAATCTAATAGAAATTATTCGGATAGGTGTGGTATCCTTACCATGTATTTTCACGATAGCGAACATCATGCTCGCGAATAACCTATGCGATTTAGATGAAGATATTAGAAATCACCGTTACACACTTCCTTACTATATAGGTAGAAAAATGGGCGTTCTATTATTTAACGCTTTATATTACGCTTCGTTTTTAGCTGTTATTATTTCGGTTGCAGTTGGTTTCCTAAGTCCAATCATGCTGCTATCAGTTGTAGCGATTTATCCGGTTTATCGTAACTTAGTTAAATTCAATAAAGAACAAGTAAAATCAAAAACATTTGTCATTGGTATTCGTAATTTCGTATTAATTAACGCCACGTTGACAATTCTAATGGCAGTGAGTGTCGTGTTTCAACAATTGACATGAGAAAAGGGGGCTTCTTTGAATGATAGAAAAACTAATACTAGGTCGTTTTGTTCCAGGGGAGTCCTTGATTCATGGTCTGGATGCACGAACAAAATTATTAGCTGGTTTTTATTATATCGGCATCTTGTTTTTAGCAAACAACTGGTGGACATATGCATTAATGGTTTTATTTACACTAATGATTGTCCAAATGACCGGCATTAAGCTAAAAGTTTTTATAAAAGGAGTAAAACCACTAATTTGGCTGATTTTATTTACGGTAGTCATGCAAGTGCTCTTCGCAAGCGGTGGCACGATTTACTTTGACTGGGGACCATTTACCATCTCCTCATTCGGGCTTCTAAACGGCGTGTTTGTATTTTTGCGCTTCGTCTTAATTATCATCATGTCGACGGTAATCACGCTGACAACAACGCCTATGAACCTAACAGATGCAATAGCTTATATCCTTCGTCCTTTTGCCGTGCTTAAAGTTCCTGTAAATGATATTGCGCTAATGATTTCCGTTGCGCTTCGCTTTATCCCGACGCTTATGGGAGAAACGGACAAAATTATGAAGGCGCAGCGAGCACGTGGCGTGGATTTCGGGGAAGGCAATCTATTTGAACAGATGAAAGTGGTTGTTCCGATTTTTATTCCGCTATTTGTTAGTTCGTTTAATAGGGCAGAGGAATTAGCGGACGCGATGGAGGCGAGGGGCTATCAAGGTGGCGAAGGGCGTACCCGGTTCCGAATTCTGCATTGGCATTTCGGAGATCTGATCGCAGCTTGTGTAATGATACTTTTAACAGTCGGCCTTGTATTATTAAGAACTACTTAAAAACATTCGATTTCAACGGATGTTTTTTCTTTTTGCAAAAAATCATTAAATGGCTCTATAATGCTATTTTCCAGCAATAAAAAACCGAGAATCTTCTATATAATAGCTCCTATGAAAATAACTTGAAACTTTTTTCGAAAAGCGGTTGATTACTGCCCCCAACCCGTGTATAATAGATAAAGTGCAAATGGACAGGCATTGGTCTGCCCTTTTGACAACGAGCACCCCGGTATTGCCGGGAATGCCCATGTGATGAAGTGAAAGGTTGCTGACACACCCGGCCGCTTTGCCATGGCGGATGTTCAGGTAATTTTCACGGAGAATGTCTACTTTAAAAGTAGGCGAAAAGGAGGGAAAGTAATGGCAAAACAAAAAATTCGTATTCGTTTAAAAGCGTATGATCACCGTATTTTGGATCAATCAGCAGAAAAGATCGTAGAAACAGCGAAACGCTCAGGTGCTTCCGTATCTGGTCCGATTCCACTTCCAACAGAGAAGTCAATCTACACAGTCTTGCGTGCGGTCCACAAATATAAAGATTCTCGTGAGCAATTCGAGATGCGTACACACAAACGTTTAATCGACATCGTTAATCCAACACCACAAACAGTTGATAGCTTGATGCGTTTAGACTTGCCAAGCGGTGTGGACATCGAAATCAAACTATAATAAGAATATATTAAATTAACAGGAGGTGTGACTCATGACCAAAGGAATCTTAGGTAGAAAAGTAGGGATGACACAAGTTTTCACTGAAAACGGCGAACTTATTCCAGTAACAGTAATCGAAGCAGCACAAAACGTGGTACTTCAAAAGAAAACTGTTGAAACTGACGGCTATGAAGCTGTACAAATCGGTTTCGAAGATAAGAGAGCAATTTTGTCAAACAAACCCGAACAAGGTCATGTAGCAAAAGCCAATACTACTCCTAAGCGCTTCATTCGCGAATTCCGCGATGTAAACTTAGACGAGTATGAGATTGGTGCAGAAGTAAAAGTAGACGTATTCGCAGAAGGTGACATCATCGACGCGACAGGCGTATCGAAAGGTAAAGGTTTCCAAGGTGTTATTAAACGCCACGGACAATCACGCGGCCCTATGGCCCACGGTTCCCGTTACCATCGTCGCCCAGGTTCAATGGGTCCAGTAGCACCTAACCGTGTTTTCAAAAATAAACTACTTCCAGGTCGTATGGGTGGAGAACAAATCACTATCCAAAACCTAGAAATCGTTAAAGTAGACGTTGAAAAGAACGTTCTTTTAGTAAAAGGTAACGTTCCAGGCGCTAAAAAAGCATTAGTTCAAATTAAAACTGCTACTAAAGCAAAATAATTCATTTGGAAAGGAGGACTAACGAATGCCAAAATTAAGCTTACTTAAACAAGATGGAACAAACGCTGGCGAAATTACTTTAAACGACACTGTTTTCGGTATCGAACCAAATGAAAAAGTTGTTGTTGACGTAATTTTGAGCCAACGTGCATCCCTACGTCAAGGGACTCACAAAGTAAAAAATCGTTCAGAAGTACGTGGTGGCGGACGTAAACCATGGCGTCAAAAAGGTACAGGTCGTGCCCGTCAAGGTTCAATCCGTTCCCCGCAATGGCGTGGCGGTGGTGTCGTATTCGGCCCAACACCTCGTTCATATGCTTACAAATTACCTAAGAAAGTTCGTCGTTTAGCGATTAAATCGATTCTTTCTTCTAAAGTTAATGAAGAAAAATTAGTTGTACTTGAAGGTTTGACTTTCGATGCACCTAAAACAAAAGAATTTGCGGCTTTTCTTAAAAATATCTCTGTAGATACTAAGGCACTAATCGTAGTTGCTGGTGAAAGTGAAAATGTAGAATTATCTGCACGCAACTTACAAGGCATTACAGTTATTCCGGCTGAAAGTATCTCAGTACTAGAAGTTGCTAAACATGATAAATTAATTATCACTAAAGCAGCTGTCGAAAAAGTAGAGGAGGTGCTCGCATAATGGATGCACGCGACATCATTAAGCGCCCAGTTGTAACTGAAGAATCTACAAGCATTCTCGACGATAAGAAATATACATTTGAAGTAGATACTCGCGCAACTAAAACGCAAGTAAAATACGCAATTGAAGAAATTTTCGACGTTAAAGTTGCTAAAGTAAACGTAATGAATTACAAAGGCAAACTTAAACGTATGGGCCGTTATGCAGGTTACACTAACAAACGTCGTAAAGCGATTGTTACTGTTACAGCTGACAGCAAAGAAATTCAATTCTTTGAAGTATAATTCGACTAACTTTAAATAAATCTAACGAGGAGGGGAAACAATGGCGATCAAAAAGTATAAACCTACCACTAACGGGCGCCGGCACATGACTAGTTCTGATTTCGCTGAGATTACTACAAGTACTCCAGAAAAATCTTTACTACGTCCTCTTAAAAAGAAAGCCGGACGCAATAACCAAGGTAAGTTAACTGTTCGTCATCACGGCGGTGGCCATAAACGCCAATACCGCGTGATTGATTTCAAACGTAACAAAGATGGTATTCCTGGACGCGTTGCAACGATCGAGTACGATCCAAACCGTTCTGCTAATATCGCTCTAATCAACTATGCTGATGGAGAAAAACGCTACATCATCGCAGCGAAAGGCCTTGAAGTAGGTCAAACAATTTATTCAGGAGCAGAAGCTGACATTAAAGTTGGTAATGCACTAGAATTAAAAGATATTCCAGTGGGTACTGTTATCCACAATATCGAAATGAAACCTGGTAAAGGTGGACAATTAGTACGTTCTGCTGGAACAAGTGCTCAAGTACTTGGTAAAGAAGGCAAATACGTATTAATCCGCTTAAACTCCGGTGAAGTTCGTATGATTCTTGCTACTTGCCGTGCTACAATCGGTCAAGTTGGTAACGAACAACATGAACTTATCAACATCGGTAAAGCAGGTCGTTCACGTTGGATGGGTAAACGCCCAACTGTTCGTGGATCTGTAATGAACCCGAACGATCACCCACACGGTGGTGGTGAAGGTAAAGCTCCAATCGGCCGTAAATCGCCAATGTCTCCATGGGGTAAACCAACTCTTGGATACAAAACACGTAAGAAAAACAACAACTCCGATAAATTTATCGTACGTCGCCGTAAGAAAAAATAATCGGATTAATAGATTGAATAAAATTGGTAGCAGGATAGCGAGGACATGCGTTCTCAGCTTCCTGACTATGCGAAGGGAGGTTCCGTCATGGGTCGTAGTTTGAAAAAAGGACCTTTTGTTGATGGCCACTTGATGAAGAAAGTGGACGCTGCAGCAGAAAGCGAAAAGAAACAAGTAATTAAAACTTGGTCTCGTCGCTCCACGATTTTCCCAACTTTTGTTGGACTAACAATCGCTGTATATGATGGACGTAAACACGTTCCTGTTTATGTTCAAGAAGATATGGTAGGACACAAACTGGGCGAATTCGCACCAACTCGTACGTACCGCGGTCATGCGGGCGACGATAAAAAAACTAAACGCTAATTTGAGAGGAGGATATCCTAATGGCAAGTGAAGTTACAAGCGCAAAAGCCGTTGCCAAAACGGTTCGTATTGCTCCTCGCAAAGCTAGAATCGTCATTGATTTAATTCGAGGCAAGCAAGTTGGCGAAGCAATTGCAATCTTGAAGTATACTCCAAGATCAGCTTCCCCAATTATTGAAAAAGTATTAAAATCTGCTATTGCTAACGCAGAGCATAACTATGATTTAGACATTAACAACCTTGTAGTAGAGGAAGCATTTGTTGACGAAGGTCCAACACTTAAACGTTTCCGTCCACGTGCACAAGGTCGTGCAAGTGCAATCAACAAACGTACTAGCCACATTACAGTTGTGGTATCTGAAGTGAAGGAGGGATAATTCGTGGGTCAAAAAGTACATCCAATAGGTATGCGTATCGGTGTCATCCGTGATTGGGACTCCAAATGGTACGCGGAAAAAGATTATGCGGACTTCTTACATGAAGATTTACGCATCCGTGATTACGTTGCAAAACGTCTATCTGACGCTTCTGTTTCTCGTGTAGAAATCGAACGTGCAGCTAACCGTGTGAATATCACTATTCATACTGCAAAACCTGGTATGGTTATCGGTAAAGGTGGTTCTGAAGTTGAAGCATTACGCAAAAACTTAAACGAACTTACTCAAAAACGTGTTCATATCAACATCGTAGAAATCAAACGTGCTGACCTAGACGCAAAATTGGTTGCTGAAAATATCGCTCGTCAATTGGAAGGTCGTGTATCTTTCCGTCGTGCGCAAAAACAAGCTATCCAACGTACTATGCGTGCTGGAGCAAAAGGTATCAAAACTCAAGTATCTGGTCGTCTTGGCGGAGCGGATATCGCTCGTGCTGAACACTATAGCGAAGGAACAGTACCTCTTCATACATTGCGTGCCGACATCGACTACGCATGGGAAGAAGCTGACACAACTTATGGTAAACTAGGCGTTAAAGTCTGGATCTACCGCGGTGAAGTCCTTCCTACGAAGAAAAACAATGTGGAAGGAGGAAAATAATAATGTTAGTTCCTAAACGTGTAAAATACCGTCGTGAATTCCGCGGAAACATGCGTGGACGCGCGAAAGGCGGAACTGAAGTTGCATTTGGTGAATATGGTCTTCAAGCAGTTGAAGCTTCTTGGATTACAAACCGTCAAATCGAAGCAGCTCGTATCGCAATGACTCGTTACATGAAACGTGGCGGTAAAGTTTGGATTAAAATTTTCCCTCATAAATCTTACACTTCTAAACCAATCGGGGTTCGGATGGGTAAAGGTAAAGGTGCTCCGGAAGGTTGGGTAAGCCCAGTCAAACGTGGCAAAATTATGTTTGAAATCGCAGGTGTTCCTGAAGATGTAGCGCGTGAAGCATTACGTCTAGCAGCACACAAACTGCCGGTCAAAACTAAGATCGTTAAACGTGAAGAAATTGGTGGTGAAGCAAATGAAAGCTAATGATATCCGTGATTTATCCACTACCGAAATCCAAGATCAAGAAAAAGCTTTGAAAGAAGAGCTCTTCAACCTGCGCTTTCAATTAGCTACTGGTCAATTAGAAAACACCGCACGTATTCGTGAGGTTCGTAAAGCAATTGCCCGTATGAAAACAATCGTTCGAGAAAGAGAACTTGCTTAAAAAAGAATCGTAAGGAGGTTTTAATACATGGCTGACCGTAACCAACGTAAAGTTTATACTGGTCGTGTTGTATCCGATAAAATGGATAAAACAATTACCGTGGTTGTTGAAACGTACAAGAAACATGGTTTGTACGGTAAACGCGTGAAGTATTCTAAAAAATTCAAAGCGCATGATGAAAATAACATTGCAAAAGCTGGCGATGTAGTTCGTATTTCCGAAACTCGTCCATTGTCTGCAACTAAACATTTCCGTTTACTAGAAGTTGTAGAAGAAGCAGTAATTATCTAAATCAAAAGTTAAAAATAGATTGTGAAAAGTTGCCGAGTGCAATTTTTCCGACCCGTTATTCTGGAAGGAGGGTGTCCTAATGATTCAACAAGAAAGTCGTATGAAAGTGGCTGATAACTCTGGTGCTCGTGAAGTTTTAACTATTAAAGTACTAGGTGGATCAGGACGCAAAACTGCTAACATTGGCGATGTTGTCGTGTGTACCGTTAAACAAGCAACACCAGGCGGCGTTGTCAAAAAAGGTGAAGTTGTTAAAGCAGTAATCGTTCGTACTAAGAGTGGAGCACGTCGTCAAGACGGTTCTTACATCAAGTTTGATGAAAATGCATGTGTCATTATCCGTGACGATAAAAGTCCTCGTGGAACACGTATTTTTGGACCTGTTGCTCGCGAACTTCGTGAAAACAACTTTATGAAGATCGTTTCTTTAGCTCCAGAAGTTCTTTAAAAAATAAGTTCCAAGAAATCAAGGAGGTGCTATACCAATGCATGTCAAAAAAGGTGATAAAGTAAAAGTTATTACTGGTAAAGATAAAGGCAAATCCGGCAAAGTGCTCGCAGCATTTCCGAAAAAGGATCGCGTACTTATCGAAGGAATCAATATGGTTAAAAAACATACAAAACCTTCCAACGTCAACCCGCAAGGCGGAATCTTGAATGTTGAAGCACCAATCCACGTTTCAAACGTAATGCTAATTGACCCTAAAACTGGCGAACCTACTCGTGTAGGATACGAAGTTAAAGGCGATAAAAAAGTACGCGTAGCAAAAAAATCCGGTGAAGTAATAGATAAATAATAGTCGTAGGAAGGAGGGAATATTACATGAATCGCCTTAAAGATCAATATCTTAAGGAAATTGTTCCTGCTTTAATGAGCAAATTCAATTATGACTCCGTAATGGAGGTTCCAAAAATAGATAAAATCGTAATCAACACTGGTGTTGGTGACGCTACAGCAAATGCGAAAGTTTTAGACAGTGCAGTTGAGGAGTTAGCTCTTATCACTGGTCAAAAACCTGTAATCACAAAAGCAAAAAATTCTATCGCTGGTTTCCGTCTTCGTGAAGGAATGCCAATCGGTGCTAAAGTAACTTTGCGTGGTGAACGCATGTATGATTTCTTAGATAAATTAGTTACTGTTTCACTTCCACGTGTTCGTGATTTCCGTGGCGTATCGAAAAAAGCTTTCGATGGTCGTGGTAACTATACGTTGGGTGTTAGAGAGCAACTTATTTTCCCTGAAATTGATTACGATCAAGTATCAAAAGTACGCGGTATGGACGTAGTAATCGTTACAACTGCCAAAAGTGATGAAGAATCTCATGAGTTACTAACTCAACTAGGGATGCCATTTCAAAAGTAATCAAAACTAATTTAGTAGGGAGGCGAAAACGTGGCTAAGAAATCCATGATCGCGAAGCAAAAACGTACACCTAAATACGCTGTTCAAGCATATACTCGTTGTGAACGTTGTGGTCGTCCACATTCCGTTATTCGCAAATTTAAATTATGCCGTATTTGTTTCCGTGAACTTGCCTATAAAGGTCAAATTCCCGGCGTGAAAAAAGCAAGCTGGTAAGAAAGAGTTTAAGGAAGGAGGGTATTATACATGGTGATGACAGATCCAATTGCAGATTTTCTAACTCGCATTCGTAATGCAAACATGGTTAAACATGATAAATTAGAACTGCCTGCATCCAAAATCAAAAAAGAAATTGCTGAAATATTGAAGCGTGAAGGTTTTATCCGTGACGTTGAATATATTGAAGATGACAATGCTGGAACAATCCGTGTTTTCTTAAAATATGGAGCGACTGGCGAACGTGTAATCACTGGTTTGAAACGTATCAGTAAACCAGGTTTACGTGTATATGCAAAATCAACTGAGGTGCCTAAAGTACTTAACGGTCTAGGTATCGCAATCGTGTCTACTTCCCAAGGTGTTTTAACCGACAAAGAAGCCCGTGCTAAACAAGTCGGCGGAGAAGTACTAGCATACGTTTGGTAAGAAAAAGTAAACCATAAGGAGGTGCAATAAATGTCCCGTATAGGTAAAAAAACTATTGTGATTCCTGCAGGTGTAACAGTTACACTTAATGGATCAACAGCAACAGTTAAAGGTCCTAAAGGTGAACTTGTAAAAGAGTTCAACCCAGAAATTACTATTAAAATCGAAGGCAACGAAATTAACGTTTCTCGCCCGTCTGATAATAAAAACCACCGTGCACTTCATGGTACAACTCGTGCTATTCTTAATAACATGGTTGTCGGAGTTTCCGAGGGTTATGAAAAGAAATTAGAACTTATCGGTGTTGGTTACCGTGCGCAAAAACAAGGCGACAAGCTTGTTCTTAACGTAGGGTACTCTCATCCAGTAGAGTTTGTTGCTCCTAAAGGCGTAGATATTGAAGTTCCTGCAAACACACAAGTGATTGTTAAAGGATACAACAAAGAACACGTTGGCGAGTTAGCTGCAAACATTCGTGCCGTACGTCCACCAGAGCCATATAAAGGTAAAGGTATTCGTTACGAAGGCGAACATGTACGCCGTAAAGAAGGTAAAACTGGTAAATAATGCCGCTTAATTAGGCAAATGAGAGAAGAGGTGAGTCGTGTGATTACCAAAATCGACAAAAATAAAGTACGTAAAAAAAGACATGCTCGTGTTCGTTCTAAGATTTCTGGAACTGAAAGTCGTCCACGTTTAAACGTATTCCGTTCAAACAAAAACATTTATGCTCAAATTATTGATGATGTAAATGGTGTGACACTTGCAAGTGCGTCTAATTTAGATAAAGATTTCGGTTCTGCTGAATCCAAAGTTGATGCAGCAAGCAAAGTTGGCGAACTAGTTGCTAAACGTGCTTCCGAAAAAGGTATTACTTCTGTCACTTTTGACCGTGGAGGATACTTATATCATGGCCGCGTGAAAGCTCTTGCTGAAGCAGCTCGCGAAAATGGACTAGAATTTTAATAAGAAGGAGGGACATATTACATGCCTGAGCAAATTGATGGAAACAAATTAGATTTAGAAGAACGCGTTGTTACAATCAACCGTGTTGCTAAAGTAGTTAAAGGTGGACGTCGTTTCCGTTTCACAGCACTTGTTGTTGTTGGAGACAAAAATGGTCATGTTGGTTTCGGTACTGGTAAAGCGCAAGAAGTTCCAGATGCTATCCGTAAAGCTGTTGAGGATGCTAAAAAGAACATGGTGCTTGTACCAACTGTAGACACAACTATTCCACACACTGTAGTCGGACATTTTGGTGGCGGAGAAATTCTTCTTAAACCTGCTAGTGCCGGTTCTGGTGTAACTGCTGGTGGTCCCGTTCGTGCGGTCCTAGAACTTGCCGGTGTTGCTGATGTATCTTCCAAATCGCTTGGATCTAATACACCAATTAACATGGTTCGTGCTACAATCGACGGAATTAAACAACTGAAAAACGCTGAAGATGTTGCGAAACTTCGTGGCAAAACAGTAGAAGAATTGTTAGGATAAGGAGGGAATTATCATTATGGCGAAGTTAGAAATTACTCTAAAACGTAGCTTAATCGGACGCCCTCAACCACAACGCAAAACTGTTCAAGCATTAGGTCTTGGTAAAACAAATTCTGTAGTGGTTAAAGAAGATAATCCTGCAATTCGTGGGATGATCACTAAAGTAAGTCATTTAGTGGACGTCAAAGAAGTTTAAGCTTAAAAATAATTATGCAATTTGATAGAATTTGTTAAATAGGAGGAGGTGCTTGACATGAAACTACATGAACTTAAGCCTTCAGAAGGTTCTCGTAAAGAACGTAATCGTGTTGGTCGTGGAACAGGCTCTGGTAACGGCAAAACTTCAGGACGCGGTCATAAAGGACAAAAAGCTCGTTCTGGTGGTGGCGTACGTTTAGGTTTTGAAGGTGGACAACTTCCACTTTTCCGTCGTATTCCAAAACGTGGATTCACAAATATCAACCGTAAAGAATTTGCTATCGTGAACTTAGATGTTTTAAACCGCTTTGAAGATGGTACAGAAGTAACGCCAGAACTTTTAGTTGAAACTGGAATTATTCGTAACGAAAAATCCGGAATCAAGATTTTATCTAATGGAAATATCGAGAAAAAACTTACTGTGAAAGCGAACAAATTCTCTGCAGCTGCTAAAGAAGCAATTGAAGCAGCTGGCGGAAAAACTGAGGTGATCTAATGTTTCAAACGTTAGTTAACTTCTTCAAAGTAGCAGACATCCGTAAAAAAATACTATTTACATTAGCAATGCTAGTTATTTTCCGTATTGGTACATTCGTGCCAGTACCGGGAGTTAACGCAGCAGCACTACAATCTAGTATGGATGGCGGTATTTTGGGGTTCTTAAATACATTTAATGGTGGGGCTTTAAAAAACTTCTCAATTTTTGCCATGGGTGTAATGCCTTACATTACATCTTCCATTATTGTTCAGTTACTTCAAATGGACGTTGTTCCTAAATTGACTGAGTGGTCTAAGCAAGGGGAAATGGGTCGTAAAAAACTCAATCAACTTACTAGATACATGACAATCGGACTTGGTTTAGTTGAAGCTTTCGGTATGGCATACGGGTTTAACCGCATGTCAGCAGCTGGCCTAGTTATTGAACCTTCCATAGGTAGATATGCAATTATCGCTGTTGTATTAACTACTGGTACAATGTTCTTAATGTGGTTAGGGGAGCAAATCACTGTTAAAGGTGTTGGTAATGGTGTTTCCATCATTATCTTTGCAGGTATCGTTGCTCGTATTCCTGATGGAGTACGTCAATTATATGTTTCGCAAATCGAAAACGCTGGTGATCAACTTTTCCTACATGTTCTGACATTAGTTGGTGTAGGGGTTGCGATTTTAGCTATTGTTGTAGCTGTAATCTTCTTCCAACAAGCATTACGTAAAATTCCAATTCAATACTCTAAACGTGTAGCAGGAGCAAAACAATCGGGCGCGCAAGCAACGCACTTGCCGTTAAAACTTAACTCTGCCGGAGTTATCCCAGTTATCTTTGCAAGTGCATTTATTATTACACCGCAAACCATTCTTACTTTCTTTGATCAAAGTAACGATGTTGTAAAAGTATTGAAAGACGTGTTTGATTACACAAAACCAATTGGTATGATTTTATATGTTGCACTAATTGTTGCTTTCACTTATTTCTATGCTTTCATTCAAGTGAACCCTGAGAAAGTTGCAGACAACTTGAAAAAGCAAGGTGGGTATATTCCTAGTAAACGTCCTGGTCGGGAAACACAAGCTTATCTTACATCGGTACTTTACCGACTAACATTTGTTGGTGCAATTTTCCTTTCAGCGGTTGCTATACTTCCAACTATCGGTACTACTGTGTTTAGTTTACCGCAGTCGTTAGCCGTTGGTGGTACAAGCCTACTAATTGTTATCGGGGTAGCATTAGATACTACGAAACAACTCGAAGGACAACTTGTAAAAAGGAACTATCGGGGATTTATCAAATAACACGCAGTTCTTGTTAGGGATTCCTAGCAGGAGCTAGCGCGTAATAAGGGGCGAAACAGTTGAAATTAGTATTAATGGGACTGCCCGGCGCCGGAAAAGGCACACAAGCGGAACAGATTGTTGAGAAATACAACATTCCTCATATTTCCACTGGAGATATGTTCCGAGCAGCTATGAAAAATAACACAGAGTTAGGACGCAAGGCTAAATCCTTTATGGATAACGGCGATCTTGTTCCTGACGAAGTAACAAATGGTATCGTTCGTGAACGTTTAGCCGAAGATGATGCTAAGGATGGCTTCTTGCTTGATGGTTTTCCGCGTACGGTGGAACAAGCAGAAGAGCTTGAAAATATTCTACGTGATTTAGGAACAGAACTTGATGCTGTCATTAACATTGACGTTGAAAAAGATGTTTTAATGAAACGTCTTACCGGTCGCTGGATTTGCCGGACTTGCGGTAAAACTTACCACGAAATTTACAACCCACCGAAAGTTGCTGGGAAATGTGATTTAGATGGTGGAGAACTATACCAACGCGAGGACGACAAGAAAGAAACCGTTGAAAATCGACTAAATGTAAATATGAAACAGACCAAGCCGCTTCTTGATTTTTACTCCGAAAAGGGTAAACTTCATAGCATAAACGGCGAGCAAGATATTAATGACGTTTTTGTAGATGTGGAAAAAATTCTTGCTTCTTTTTGAGGAGTGAGCTGTGCTGAAATCACTGTCAAAATCAATGCGTGCAAATTAGATTAGTTTGTAGTATAATGGATAATTGGCAGTGGAATTAAAGGCATCTATGCAAATCATGATGAACGAGAGAACCGTTTGAAGATCATCCGAATGACGTATATGTTCTACCCTGACCTGTTCCACCGCAATGCTTTTGCGAGTGACAGTTCTTCTGGTTTTTACGGATTTCACTTTTACAGGTTGTCTGAAAAGCTGGCGAAATGTGTTGCCTTTTAATGAAGTGCATCCATTTTTGCATGTTTTACGTTTTTTTCATGTAAGAGAAATAGTTACACTGAAAGGATTAGGCCTGCATCAGGAACAAATCCAAGAATACAAGAAGGAGGTAGCAAACATATGGCAAAGGAAGATGTTATTGAAGTAGAAGGCGTAGTACAAGAAACTCTACCAAACGCGATGTTCAATGTTGAACTCGAAAATGGTCATAAAGTACTGGCAACTGTTTCTGGTAAAATCCGTATGCATTACATTCGTATTTTACCTGGAGATAAAGTGACAGTAGAGCTTTCTCCATACGACCTGACACGCGGAAGAATTACTTATCGTTTTAAATAATTTGCACTCCGAAATTGAATTTATATACCGGTCTGGTTTATCCAGCTTTGAAATTATCGGTTTATAGAGACATTTTCTCTAATAAACAAGGAGGTATATCTATATGAAAGTAAGACCATCAGTGAAACCTATGTGCGAAAAATGTAAAGTTATTCGTCGTAAAGGTAAAGTAATGGTAATTTGTGAAAATCCAAAACATAAACAAAAACAAGGATAAGAGGAGGTGCTTAAGTAAATGGCACGTATTGCAGGTGTGGACGTTCCACGTGAAAAACGTATTGTTATTTCCCTGACTTACATTTATGGTATCGGTAAACAAACAGCTAAAGAAGTTCTTGCTGAAGCTGGCGTTTCTGAAGATACTCGTACTCGTGATTTAACTGAAGAAGAGCTAGGTAAAATCCGTGAAATCTTAGACCGTATTAAAGTTGAAGGTGACCTTCGTCGTGAAGTAAACTTAAACATTAAACGTCTAATCGAAATCGGTTCTTACCGTGGCATGCGTCACCGTCGTGGACTTCCAGTTCGCGGACAAAATACAAAAAATAATGCCCGTACTCGTAAAGGCCCGTCCAAAACAGTAGCAGGCAAAAAGAAATAATAGTAAAGGAGGTAGTTAGTGAATGGCTCGTAAAACAAATACTCGTAAACGCCGTGTGAAAAAGAATATCGAATCTGGTATTGCACACATTCGTTCTACATTTAATAATACGATCGTAATGATTACTGACACACATGGTAATGCTTTAGCTTGGTCAAGTGCAGGTTCTCTAGGATTTAAAGGTTCTCGTAAATCTACTCCTTTCGCAGCGCAAATGGCAGCTGAAAGTGCAGCAAAATCAGCACAAGAACATGGTTTAAAAACATTAGAAGTAACTGTTAAAGGTCCTGGTTCAGGTCGTGAAGCGGCTATCCGTGCACTACAAGCAGCTGGTCTTGAAGTAACAGCTATTAAAGATGTAACTCCAGTTCCACATAACGGATGTCGTCCTCCAAAACGTCGTCGCGTATAAGTGGTCGTTTTCTTTTGCCAATAGTAGATTTTTACTGTCTTAACTATCAAGGCAGAGAGTTTGACATAAAGACTGATATTCTAGACGTTTTGAAGGAGGGTAAATTTGAATGATCGAAATTGAAAAGCCAAAAATCGAGACGATTGAGATCAGCGATGATGCCAAGTATGGAAAGTTTGTTGTAGAGCCACTTGAGCGTGGATATGGTACAACTTTGGGTAACTCCTTACGTCGTATTCTATTATCTTCTCTTCCAGGTGCAGCAGTAACCTCTATCCAAATTGATGGAGCTTTACATGAGTTTTCTGTAATTGAAGGTGTAGTAGAAGATGTAACAACCATGATTTTAAATATCAAAAAACTTGCACTAAAAATCTATTCTGATGAAGAAAAAACATTAGAAATCGATATGCAAGGTCCTGGTGTAGTAACTGCAGCTGACATTAATTATGACAGCGACGTTGAGATTTTAAATCCCGACTTACACATTGCTACATTAAGTGATAATGCTAAATTTCATGTGCGTTTAAATGCGACTCGTGGTCGTGGTTACACACCTGCTGATCAAAATAAACGCGAAAATATGCCAATTGGTGTACTTCCAGTCGATTCAATTTTTTCACCGGTTATCCGTGTGAACTATCAAGTGGAAAATACACGTGTTGGACAATCAACTAATTATGATAAGCTTACGTTTGATGTGTTAACTGACGGAAGTATCAGCCCAGAAGAAGCAGTTTCACTTGGAGCTAAAATTCTTTCTGAGCATTTAAGTATCTTCGTTAACTTAACAGATGAAGCACAAAAAGCTGAAATTATGATTGAAAAAGAAGAAAGCCATAAAGAGAAAGTGCTTGAAATGACTATTGAAGAATTAGACTTGTCTGTTCGTTCATATAATTGTTTAAAACGCGCTGGAATCAATACAGTACAGGAACTTGCTGACAAATCCGAAGACGATATGATGAAAGTCCGTAACTTGGGCCGTAAATCGCTTGAGGAAGTTAAAGTAAAACTGGCTGACCTTGGCTTATCTCTAAGAAACGAAAACTGATAAAGGAGGCAATTCCATGGGTTACAGAAAATTAGGTCGTACAAGCTCACAACGTAAAGCATTACTACGTGATCTTGCAACGGATTTAATCGTATTTGAACGTATTGAAACAACAGAAGCTCGCGCTAAAGAGATTCGTAAAGTTGTTGAAAAACTAATCACTTCTGGGAAAAAAGGAGACTTGCACGCTCGTCGTCAAGCAGCTGCTTTCATCCGTCATGAAGTTGTAGAAGTAGTACAAGTAGATGCTAAAGGTAAAGATGGTTCTACTGTGAAGAAAAACCGTCCTGTATACGCTCTACAAAAACTATTTGATGATGTTGCTCCACGTTACGCGGAACGTCAAGGTGGTTACACTCGTATCTTGAAAAAAGGTCCACGTCGCGGTGACGGCGCACCAATGGTTATTATTGAATTAGTTTAATAATAAAACGTTTAAAGCAAGTGGAGTGTCATGATATGGGGACTTCGTGTTTCCTTGTCTAGCTCTGTGTTTCCTAGTCTATTTAATCGTAGGCTAGGAGGCAGGCTTTTTTTGTTTGACCTGTTATCTTTGGATAGCAGGTCTTTTTTTCTTGCCTTTATACTGGAAACCATCTATAGTAAATCCCAAAGATAAGAGGAGGCCGAAGAATGCGCTCGTTAACTAACTCGCAAATCATCCACAATAGACTACATAATTCCGGTTTACTACAAACCAAATTCGCTAACGCTGAGGAGGCAACTCGTGCGTTATTTGGCATACAGTCGCAGTACCAACAATTTGGTGAGATCAGTTTGTTTAATCGTGTAGATAATTTAACAAAAGAAAATTTGCAAATTACCTATGATAAAAATGAATTAATCAAAATCTGGGGCCAAAGAATGACTGTTCATATGTTTGCGCCAGATGATTGGTTTTATGTGCATGATGTATATGCTAATAAAAACAATTGGTCACGAAAGCATACAGAGTCGTTAGGGCGCGATTTGGACGACCTTTTGGCAGAAATGGAAGAATTACTCTTGCGTGAGGATAAAGTGCCTAAAGAGGCTTTTGCGGCGTTATTTGGTGATCAAGCAAAAGAGTTGATGACTTGGGGTGGCGTTTTTATTCAAGGTTCGCTAGATGGTAAACTTTTTTGTGTTCCTGAAGCTCCTAAAACGAAATTTTATAGTCATCGCAGTCGCATTAGTGCAGAGTCCCATGAAGAGTGGCTGAATATCGAGCGAGATCAAACTGGCCTTGAAACAATGATTGATCGTTATTTTAGTGCGTACGGACCAGCAACGATTCAGGATTTTAAACATTGGAGTGGTTTGCGTAATAGCGAATACATGCCAACTCTCGAAAAACAGCTTACAAACTATTTTTGCTACATTGGTGAAGACGGAAAGACCTATTATAGCAAAACAGAAACTCGTTCAGAGCTGGAAATGGATACGCCTTTACTACTAGGGAAATTCGATCCGCTTTTTGTTAGTTATGCGAAAAAGAACTGGCTGGCAAACGAAAAAGAAACGAGCTTGATTTGGCGGATTGCTGGGCAGATTGAAGCTGTACTAATAATTAATGGGCAATTTATCGGAACATGGAGATATAAAGTGACCGGTAGCAAAATTATTTTTCATTTTTATCTCAGTAAAAAGCTAACTAAAAAAAGCCAAAAAACAGTAGAAATAGAGGCAATGAAGCTCGCGGAATTCCTTCATAAGAACTATCAAGGAAGTATTTTCGAGCAAATATAAAAGAGAAACCCCACTATATCGGGGTTTCTCTTTTATAAAAACGGCATTTCTGGAAAATAATCTAAAGGTAATTTGATGCTTGTAGTGATATTTGGCTTGCATAATTTGCAGACTTGGAAATCGGCTTGAAGAGAAATTAAGAACATCGCGTCTTCGGTTGTCATTAAGTCCGATTCCGTAAGTAAAGTTATCATATTACGCATCGTTTTTTGCGTAGCTTTTTCGATAGTGAGATCTGAAGCTAGGCAAATTAAATGGTGGTTATGAATAATTGTCGGAGTTGGCGCGGTCCGATTTTTAAGAATTTGCAGTCGTAAAGTGACTTCTGCTGGCGCCTCGGCACTAGTTGCTGTTGTTTTTCCAAAGCCAGTTGTTGCCCGAACATTGCCGACATGGAGAGAAGCGCCAAATTTATCGACGGGTAAAAAGATTGTTGCGCCCTCGGTGATTTCAGAAGAATCGAGTATGCCGCCGTTTTTTGTAGGTAATTTAGATGTGTTTAATGATTCTGTTTTTAGTAAACCAATTGTTTTCTTTATTGGAATATGAATATCGTCTGAATAAACAATGTGGTTATTTTCCACTGGGTAGCGTCGTGTACAATTACTTGTTAATAAGTCGTCCGTTATACCAATATTTGGTCCATTTAGCAAAAAGACCTCCGTCCCTAGGAGCTCAATTTTTTCAATTGTAATAGCTAATAAATCCCCTGGTCGTGCTTCTTCAATATAGATTGGTCCGGTAGTAGGCGAAAATTGCTTCCAATCTAGTTCCCCGTAATGAAGTTGCTCGTTGTGAATTTGGCCGTTGAAGTAGTCTTTTGTTTTTATTTTTACTACAGAACCGTCCTTCACTGTAATCACAGGTTTCGTTGATTTCTCCATCTCGAAAATCGAACGCTCTGAGGTTACAAAGTTTTTCATTTCATCCCTTCTCTCTATTCAGTTTGTGCTGACGGGTGAATTATAGCAAATGGAGAAGCTGGAAGTAAATGGATATTCTGTGAACAAAAACGTGTGAAAATCATTGGAAAAGCCCTGTTTACTCCATTTTTTCCACAGTTACATTAGGAAGTGCTTGGATAAAGTGAAATAGTTCATATTCGTCGTTCTTATTCTTTGTTTTTACAACAATATTTACACGGATAAAAAGACTTTCGCCAATAAGTTCTTTCTCGCTAGAATACGAAACGATTTGTTGTTTATTTTGTTGAATCTGGTCAGTAACTTTCACGAGGTTTTCCTGCTTGTCGGTGGAATAGATTATCGCGGTTGTATGAAAGGCGAATGATTTGAAGATGATACTGAGAAATTCTAAGCCAATCAACGTTAGTAAAGTTGCGGCGATCCCAATCCAGTACATCCCAGCGCCGATAGCTAGCCCGATGCCAGCAGTAGCCCAAAGCCCAGCCGCTGTCGTTAGCCCGCGTACAAATTTCTTTTGGATAATAATCGTACCAGCGCCAATAAAGCCGATACCACTTACCACTTGGGCTGCGACACGACTAGGGTCAAACGATACATTTTGCATGGTGGCAATTTCGGAAAAACCGTACTGAGAGACGATCATAATCAAAGCGCTACCTAAAGAAACCAAGAAATGCGTCCGAAATCCAGCTTCTTTCGCTCTAATTTCCCGGTCAAGTCCAATAACTGCTCCAAGGAGGCCCGCAACAACAAGTCGTAAAATAAAATCTGCTAACATAGTTATCACATCCTTAACGTTAATATATTCCCTTTCGCATTAAAGCAAAACAATCAAAAAGGAAATTTTGCGCCGGATGGATGTTTATACTATAATAAACAATGAATGGTCAAAAAGTGAGGTGTTAGGTGTGACAGAAAGTTTTGTGAGATTAGAGCACGTTTTTTATAAATATGAAGATACGGACAAATATGCAGTGAAAGATGTATCCATTTCCGCTCAAAAAGGTGAATGGGTTGCGCTTGTTGGGCACAATGGTTCAGGGAAATCCACTATTGCGAAATTACTCAACGGCTTACTGTTTCCGGAAGATGGCTTAATTAAAATCGGGCACTTTGTTTTGTCTGAAAAAAATATATGGGATATTAGACGACAAGTTGGGATGGTTTTTCAAAATCCGGATAACCAATTTGTTGGGGCTACTGTGCAAGATGATGTCGCGTTCGGGCTTGAAAATCACGGGGTTCCACATGATACGATGGTGGAACGAGTGGAGTCGGCTTTGAATGAAGTTGGGATGCAAAGCTATGCGCTACATGAACCAGCGAGACTTTCTGGTGGACAAAAGCAACGTGTCGCAATTGCGGGTGTTCTGGCACTTCAACCGGATGTGATTATTTTGGATGAGGCGACTTCTATGCTTGATCCAAGGGGGCGCGCCGAAGTAATGGAAACGATTCGGATTATGCGCGAGCAAGAAGATATCACGGTTATTTCGATTACGCATGATTTGGATGAAGTCCTTTTTGCAGATCGGGTAATTGTGATGAATAAAGGTGAGGTTCATAGTGAAGGCACGCCGAAAGAAATTTTTCAGCAAGCAGATGCAATGCGAGAAATTGGCCTAGGAGTTCCATTTATTATTGAATTACAAGAAAAATTAGTTGCAGGTGGCTTTGAAACAGGAAGTACCGTGCTATCGGAAGGAGCATTACTCGATCAATTATGGAAATTAAACTCGAACAACTAGGTTATTGTTATCAAAAAAATAGCCCTTTTGAAAAGCGAGCATTGCTTGATGTGAATGTTTCTTTTGATTCTGGTAGCTATTCTGCAATTATTGGACATACTGGCTCGGGGAAATCGACTTTGCTGCAACACTTGAATGCTCTTTTAATGCCGACAGAAGGTAAAATTACGGTTGGTGACCGAGAAATCGTTGCTGGTGTGAAGCAAAAGAAACTACGTGATTTACGTAAAAAAGTCGGGATTGTGTTCCAATTTCCAGAAGCACAACTTTTTGAAGAAACGGTTGAAAAGGATATTTGCTTTGGGCCGATGAACTTTGGGGTTTCCGAGGAAGATGCGAAACTACGCGCTAAAAAAGTGATTTATGAAGTCGGGCTGACCGAAGAAATTTTGTCGCGTTCGCCGTTTGAACTTTCTGGTGGGCAAATGCGCCGGGTAGCGATTGCTGGTGTTTTGGCGATGGACCCAGAAGTTCTTGTGCTAGATGAGCCGACAGCAGGACTAGACCCTCATGGCCGCGAAGAAATCATGGAAATGTTCTACAACCTTCATAAAGAAAAAGGGCTAACGACGGTCCTTGTCACGCATAGTATGGAAGATGCTGCGCGCTATGCGGAGAAAATTGTCTTAATGAAAGCTGGGACAGTTTTGCAAATTGGCTCGCCGCGTGAAATTTTTGCGAAGCCAGGTGAACTGGTTGATCTTGGTTTATCTGTGCCAGATGTAGTTAGATTTCAAGGACTTTTCGAGCGCAAATTTGACGTGAAATTAACGAAGACATGTTTAACTATTGATGAATTAACAACTGAAATGGCGCCTTACTTAGCGAAGGGCGGGGCATAATTATGATGGATAAAATGATTCTCGGACGTTATATTCCGGGAAATTCTTGGCTACATCGAATTGATCCGCGCGCAAAAATCACTGCAGTTATGGCGTTTATCGCGATTGTCTTTTTAGCAAATAATTGGCTAACGTACGCGCTGATGTTTGCCTATGTTTTGTATTTAGTCCTAACTTCGAAAGTGCCATTTTTATTTTTTATTAAAGGTTTACAACCAATTTTCTGGCTTATTTTAATTACGCTATTACTGCAAGTCTTTTTTACGAAAGGCGGGACGGTTTTAGTTGATTTAGGACTTTTACAAATCACGACACTTGGGCTGGCAAATGGAGCGATGATGTTTTGCCGTTTTGTACTAATCATTTTTATGACGACGCTGCTAACATTAACGACAAGCCCAATCGAACTAACAGACGGACTGGAGAAAATTTTAGCGCCGTTCCGTTTAGTACATTTACCAGTACATGAACTTGCTTTAATGCTGAGTATTTCTTTACGATTTATTCCAACATTGATGGATGAAACGGAGAAAATTTTAAAAGCGCAAAAAGCTCGTGGGGTTGAATTTACGAGTGGAAAATGGAGTGACCGGATTAAAGCGATTATTCCGCTACTCGTGCCACTTTTTATTAGTGCGTTCAAGCGTGCGGAAGACTTGGCGATTGCGATGGAAGCCCGTGGTTATCGCGGTGGTAAAGGGAGAACGAGATTCCGTTTACTGCGCTGGCGATTTGCGGATACTTTCTTATTAATTTCTTTAGCGGTGTTAAGTGGATTATTATTTTGGTTGCGGAGTTGAAATGAATGACAAGATATAAAGCGATAATTTCTTACGATGGCAGCGGCTTTTACGGTTATCAAGTGCAACCGAATACGCGGACGGTCCAAGCAGAAATTGAAAAAGCGCTGAAAAAAATGCATAAAGGCAAGGATGTTCGGATTACCGCTTCGGGAAGAACTGATACTGGCGTTCATGCAAAAGGCCAAGTAATTCATTTCGATTCGGAACTCGATATTACGGCAGACAAATTTCAAAAAGCTTTGCAAGTCATGACGCCATTTGATATTAGTTTTTTGACGGTGGAGGAAGTTTCTGCTGATTTCCATGCGAGATTTGGTACGGTTGGAAAAGAATATCGTTATGTGGTAAAACGGACGAAGATTTTTGATCCTTTTAGTCGGAATTTTGCGCTACATTATCCATATGAATTAGATCTTTCGAAAATGAAGTTGGCGAGCGAGCGTTTAGTTGGTGAGCATGATTTTACTAGTTTCTGTTCGGCAAGGACGGAGCGGGATTCGAAAGTGCGGACGCTTTATAGTATTGATTTTTATGAAGAGGACGACGAGACGTTAGTGATTGCTTTTCAAGGCAATGGCTTTTTGTATAATATGGTGCGAATTTTGACTGGAACTCTGCTCGATGCAGGGCAAGGTCGAATCTCTCCGGATGATATTTCGAAGGCTTTATTAGCACGTGATCGGCAAAAATTAATTAGTAAAACTGCGCCACCACAAGGGTTATATTTATGGCGAGTTGACTACGAATAAAATTTGGATGTTTTTTTGCAGAACGCATTGACTTTTTGCGCTAAAAACTGTATTATGGACTATGGTATTGTTTGCCCCACAATAAGCCCCGGAAGGTTGTTGTGTTTAAACAATAAAAATATAGAATAGCATTTCGGGAATTAGGAACAGTTTTCGGGAGCTAATTTGTTTCAATTTATTTAGGAGGGTAATTCATGCGTACAACTTATATGGCGAAACCCGGCGAAGTAGAACGTAAATGGTACGTTATCGACGCTACTGGTGTTTCTTTAGGACGTTTATCCAGTGAAGTTGCTTCAATTCTTCGCGGAAAAAACAAACCACAATTTACTCCACATATCGACACTGGAGACTTTGTAATCATCATCAACGCTGGTAAGATTGGTCTTACTGGTAAAAAAGCTACTGACAAAATTTACTACCGTCACTCTCAATATCCAGGCGGTTTGAAATCTCGTACTGCAGGCGAAATGCGTACAAACAATCCTGAGAGATTATTAGAACTATCTATCAAAGGTATGCTTCCAAAAAATTCTCTTGGACGTCAATTATTCAAAAAATTACACGTATACGGTGGATCTGAGCACGAACACGCAGCTCAACAACCAGAAGTATACGAATTACGCGGTTAATTAATAAAGGAGGAATACTAAGTGGCTCAAGTACAATATTACGGAACTGGTCGTCGTAAAAGCTCTGTAGCTCGCGTACGTTTAGTACCAGGCGACGGCAAAATCGTTATTAACAATAGAGACTGGGAAGATTACATCCCATTTGCAGCTCTTCGTGAAGTTATCAAACAACCTTTAGTAGCTACAGAAACTTTAGGTAACTATGATGTACTAGTAAACGTTCACGGTGGTGGTTACACTGGTCAAGCCGGTGCTATCCGTCATGGTGTAGCTCGTGCACTATTACAAGTGGCTCCTGAGTACCGTCCAGCACTTAAATCTGCTGGCCTACTTACTCGTGACCCTCGTATGAAAGAACGTAAAAAATACGGACTTAAAGGCGCGCGTCGTGCACCTCAGTTCTCAAAACGTTAATATGTCGTTTCAAAGCATTTCCCTTTTCGGAGGGGGATGCTTTTTTTGTTTTAGTTTTAGCATAGTTTGATGAAACTACATAGAGGAAAAGTAATGTAAGTGGCTATTTTGCAGTGAGATTAAATTGATGAAGAGGGTGCAAATGAATTAAGAGTTGTACAAGTTAATTAGTATTATTGGAGTCATACTGTTTGTGAATGTTATAATAAAAGTAGATTATAAACATCAAAAGAGAGGGTGCAAACACATGAAACGAGAAAAACAATACATGTCACGATACAAGGGGCAGATGCTCGTTGAGTCGAATTGACATCGCAGAATTAAACAGATTTCTACATAACTTGAAAAGTAGTAATGATGAAGCAAGAAGAATGCTTGGAAAAGTGCAAGAAGTTGCGAAAGCGTATGCGACTGATGCCAGTTTGAAAGGGAAAGCAATTGAAACATCTCAAGCCTATTTCGATCAAACTTATTCTGTTATTTGTAAAAGTCTTATCGAAGCACTGAATGAAAGTGAAGAAAGGCTAGAGTGTTATATTTGTGAGTTTGGAGAGCAAGTAGACTCTTCATATAACGCCCGAATCGATGCAGAAATGTTGCAAGAAGCAATATTTCGATTAGCTGAAATTAAACGGAAACAAGAAGACCTCTTGCAAAGAATATCTGCTTCTACAGGAACATTATATGAAGGTGAACAACAAAGGCTTCGCACCCAATTCACGGATGCCTTGGAGCAAGAAAAAATCTTAGAACGCTACATTGCTTTTGAACAGAGTCATGGCCGTTTTTTTGACTCATTTAGTGAGCTTGTTTATTGCGCGGGGAAGGCAGTTCGAGAACTATCCGATAACGTTACATTTAATAGTCAAACAGGTACATATAATATAGGTAAGTTAGATACCAATAAGTTTCACATACTGCAGAAGTTTTTGCCTAAAAAGAAAAAGTATAATTTTAATGAATATGAAATCAGGTGGAATGGCGCTACTCACATTTTACTTAAAGGTGGCATAATAGATGCAGAGGCAACAGCCGCTTACAATGATGCTGTAGCAAAAGGAGAAATACCCAAAGTCTCCAATCAAGCAACCGAAAGCGCAGAAGAAATTAACGCGGTTGTTAATGCACTCAAAAAAGGACAAGACCCCATTACTGGTCAGGAAATAAGCAAAGCGCAGAGTTTTGGAATCACGATAGGTTTAGTTTATATGTATGTTGGAGGCAAATACAAAGGAAGAAAGATTAAGCTGCCGAAAAGTGCGTTAGAAAATTTGGAGAAGCAGCAGGCGTTTAAAGATAAGGGAGTTGGTGGAGCTGATATTCCAAAACCTAATGTTGGGATTGTGCAATCAAGAGTAAATTTAGCAGAAAACCCGACTAGATTTAGCCCGTCAAAAAATGCGGGGATGAAACACGTCAGAAATAGACATTATAATCCTTCGAAAAATGCAGGGCAGTTTACAATCCCTGAGTCAGATTTAAAAAATATACTGCAATCAAAACAAGTTGTAAAAACACCTGTAAAGCAGATAGAATCTGGAGACTTTGAAAGAGTAATAGATATAGGCAAAAATATGGGGACTGTTAAGCCTAGCTTAGGCGGTCAAACAACAACATGGATAAAGGTTATCACGGATAAAGCAGGCAATATAATTACTACTTATCCTGTACCTAAGCCTTAGGAGGAGAATATGAAAGAAGATATTTTAGCGATTTACAATAAGTTTGAAATCAATAATTTGAACATGTTCTTTGATGATCTTATTGAATATGTGAACAAGTATTATACTGTGTTTTCGAAATATATATCTTTAGATTACCTAGATGCAATAACGAGACTTGATTCTACAAGTTTAATTCTAGGACATTCTGATGACAATTTTGAAATAGCCATCCCTTTTTATACAAATAAGGTTATAGAAGGTTTAAATGAAGAAGAACTTTCTAATCAAGTCTCATCATTGATATGGGATTTAAGTGCTTATATGACGGAGGAGTTATGTCCTAGCTGTAATGATAGTAATTTACGATTAACAACAATGGTCAGTAGAGAGGATATACTGGTTAAATTTTGTGATGAATGTTTGTATACGGGCATTAGAAATGAACATGTGGAAATTGAAGAAGAGCTTATTCCAGCACCAAAGAAGAAGGTAGAAGAGTATTTAAGGGTAACATAATATGCCGCCCCCTAAAGGTCAAAATAAAAAAGGCGCCTTATCATGATGTTAGTAAGCGCAGGTCTATAATTAATTTTTCAGGAAAAACTAAAAGAACAAACCACTTAAAATTGGTTTGTTCTTTTTATTTAAACTTAAATTATATTCTTAGGTCTTTGTATAGCTAGATGCAAAAGAACAATAATTCATTGTGATTATTATAACAAATCTATAAAAACATGTTATAATAATTAAAGGTTCATAATAATTAGACAAAGAGATAAATAAGGATACTTTGCAATATAAAGATAGAAAAAACTACACAAAAAAAGCGCCGAAACAGCGCTACTTAATTAAAAGTTGATAACGGACAAAGCCTTATTTTAACTTGCTATGTTATTTTGAATACTAACAATATATACATTGTACCAAATTATAAAAAGAATGCAACTAAAAATTGTTGAAGGGATGAAAAAAATGAAAAAACCGTACACGATTGGCTTAGACATAGGGACGAATTCGGTTGGATGGGCAGTGTTATCAGATCAGTATGATTTAGTGAAGAGAAAAATGAAAATTTCTGGAGACTCAGAGAAAAAACAGATTAAGAAGAATTTCTGGGGTGTTAGACTGTTTAAGGAAGGCGAAACAGCAGTAGTGAGAAGAAAGAGCAGAACGGCTAGAAGGAGAATAGAGAGAAGGCGCAATCGTATTTCTTATTTACAAGAAATCTTTGCAATACAGATGAATGAAGTAGATGATAACTTTTTTAACCGATTGAAAGAAAGTTTTTATGTCGAAAGCGATAAAAAGTATAATCGTCATCCTTTTTTTGGAACAATAGAGGAGGAAGTTGCTTACTACAAAGATTTTCCAACAATCTATCACTTACGAAAAGAATTAATTGATTCCCAGAAAAAAGCAGACTTGAGACTAGTTTATTTAGCTTTATCTCATATTATAAAATATCGAGGACACTTTTTGATTGAAGGTGCACTTGATACTAAAAACACTTCTATAGATGAAATGTTTAAGCAATTTCTACAGATATATAATCAAGTATTTGCAAATGACATCGAAGAAGCCTCACTCAAAAAAACAGAAAAAAATCAAGAAGTAGCTCAAATTCTTGCAGGAAAGTTTACGCGAAAAGATAAGCTAGATAAAATCTTAAGTTTATATCCAGGGGAAAAAACTACAGGAGTCTTTGCACAATTCGTAAATATAATTGTAGGTAGTACTGGGAAGTTTAAAAAACATTTTAATCTGCATGAAGAAAAAGATATTAATTGTGCGAAGGATACTTATGATACAGATTTAGAATCCTTGTTAGCGATAATTGGAGATGAGTTTGCTGAAGTCTTTGTTGCAGCAAAAAATGCCTATAATGCTGTTGTGTTATCGAATATTATTACGGTTACTGATTCAACGACAAGAGCGAAATTGTCGGCTAGCATGATTGAACGTTTTGAAAACCATAAAGAAGATTTGAAAAAAATGAAAAAATTTGTTAGAACTTATGTGCCAGAAAAATATGATGAAATATTTGAAGATACCGAAAAACATGGCTACGCAGGTTATATAAGCGGTAAAACAAAGCAAGCAGATTTTTATAAATATATGAAAGCAACATTAGAGAAAATCGAAGGCGCAGATTATTTTATTGCTAAAATAGAAGAAGAAAACTTTTTACGAAAACAGCGGACATTTGATAATGGCGTTATTCCGCACCAACTACATTTGGAAGAACTAGAGGCAATTTTACATCAACAAGCCAAATATTATCCTTTTTTAAGAGAAGACTATGAAAAAATAAAGAGTTTAGTAACATTTAGGATTCCTTATTTTGTAGGTCCCTTAGCTAAAGGGCAAAGTGAATTCGCTTGGTTAACTCGAAAAGCTGACGGTGAAATTAGACCATGGAATATAGAAGAAAAAGTAGATTTCGGCAAGTCTGCGGTAGATTTCATTGAGAAGATGACGAATAAAGATACATATTTGCCTAAAGAAAATGTGTTACCTAAACATAGTTTGTGTTATCAAAAATACATGGTTTATAATGAGCTAACCAAAATCAGATACATTGATGATCAAGGGAAAACGAACTATTTTTCAGGGCAGGAAAAACAACAGATTTTTAATGACTTATTTAAGCAAAAACGTAAAGTGAAAAAGAAAGATTTGGAGTTATTTTTACGCAATATAAACCATGTTGAAAGTCCAACCATTGAAGGTTTGGAGGACTCTTTTAATGCTAGTTATGCTACCTATCATGATTTACTGAAGGTAGGGATAAAACAAGAAATTCTTGATAACCCACTAAATACGGACATGCTAGAAGATATAGTCAAAATTTTAACTGTGTTTGAAGATAAACGTATGATTAAAGAGCAGTTACAGCAATTCTCTGATGTTTTGGATGGAACAGTTCTGAAAAAATTAGAACGACGACATTATACAGGATGGGGAAGATTGTCAGCTAAGTTACTTGTTGGAATTCGTGATAAACAATCTCATCTTACTATTTTAGATTATTTGATGAATGACGATGGGCTAAATCGCAATCTGATGCAATTAATAAATGATAGTAATTTATCATTCAAATCAATTATCGAGAAAGAGCAAGTATCTACAACTGATAAAGACCTTCAAAGTATTGTAGCGGATCTTGCTGGTAGTCCCGCTATTAAAAAAGGTATCCTGCAAAGTTTGAAAATTGTTGACGAACTGGTTAGTGTAATGGGCTACCCACCTCAAACAATTGTTGTAGAAATGGCAAGAGAAAACCAAACAACAAATAAAGGGAAAAATAATTCTAAGCCGCGTTATAAATCATTAGAAAAAGCTATCAAAGAATTCGGTAGCCAAATTTTGAAAGAACACCCGACTGATAATCAAGAATTAAAAAATAATAGACTGTATCTGTATTATTTGCAGAATGGGAAGGATATGTACACTGGACAAGAGTTAGATATTCATAATCTTTCTAACTATGATATCGATCATATCGTGCCCCAGAGTTTTATAACAGATAATTCCATTGATAATCTTGTATTGACGAGTTCGGCTGGAAACCGAGAAAAAGGGGATGATGTTCCGCCGCTAGATATCGTTCAAAAGAGGAAAATATTTTGGGAGAAGTTATACCAAGGAAATTTGATGAGCAAGCGTAAATTTGATTATTTAACTAAAGCTGAACGTGGCGGGCTTACCGAAGCAGATAAAGCGAGATTTATTCATCGACAATTAGTAGAAACTCGTCAAATAACGAAGAACGTGGCCAATATTTTACATCAACGTTTTAATTATAAAACTGATGACAATGAAAATACCGTGGAGCCGGTTCGGATTGTAACATTGAAATCCGCGTTGGTTAGCCAATTCCGCAAGCAATTTCAATTATACAAGGTGCGTGAAGTTAATGATTATCACCACGCACACGATGCATATTTAAATGGCGTTGTCGCTAATACGTTATTAAAAGTATACCCGCAGTTAGAACCAGAATTTGTTTACGGTGAATATCATCAATTTGATTGGTTTAAAGCAAATAGAGCTACGGCGAAAAAACAATTTTATTCAAACATTATGCTGTTCTTTGCACAAAAAGAACGAATAATAGATGAAAATGGTGAGATTCTTTGGGATAAAAAGTATCTGGAAACTATCAAGAAAGTTCTTAACTATCGACAAATGAATATTGTTAAGAAAACAGAAATTCAAAAAGGCGAATTTTCAAATCAGAATCCTAAACCGAGAGGGGATTCCAGTAAATTAATTCCTACGAAAACAAACTTGAATCCAATAAAATACGGTGGTTTCGAGGGTTCTAATATGGCTTACGCAATCATCATTGAACATGAAAAGCAAAAGAAGAAGGTAACAATTGAGAAAAAACTAATTCAAATTAACATCATGGAACGTAAGGCATTTGAAAAAGATGAGAAATTTTTCTTAGAAGGAAAGGGGTATCATCGGCCTAAAGTGCTAACGAAATTACCGAAGTATGCGTTATATGAATGTGAACAAGGGCGCCGAAGAATGCTTTCAGGTGCTAATGAAGCTCAAAAAGGAAATCAGCAGGTCTTGCCAAATCATCTAGTAGCACTGCTATACCATGCGAAAAATTGCGAGGCAAGTGATGGAAAAAGTCTTGATTATATTGAAAGTCATAGAGAAATGTTTGGTGAACTACTAACACATATATCAGAATTTGCGAAAAGATATACATTAGCCGATGCTAATTTAAACAAACTTACGAAGCTTTTTGAGCAAAATAAAGAGGGCGATATCCAGGCTATTGCACAATCTTTTATTAATTTAATGGTATTTAATGCGATGGGAGCACCGGCAAGTTTTAAATTTTTTGAAACTAAAATTGAGCGTAAAAGATATAACAATCTTAAAGAACTATTAAACTCCACCATCATCTACCAATCAATCACAGGGTTATATGAATCGCGAAAAAGGCTGGATGATTAAATGGGCTGGCGGACAGTTGTTGTAAATTCACACTCGAAATTATCATACAAAAACCAGCATCTTGTTTTTAAATCTGCCTATCAACATGAAATGATTCATCTATCAGAAATTGATGTTCTCATACTAGAAACAACAGATATTACTCTGACGACTATGTTAATCAACTGCTTAGTAGCTGAAAATATTTTGATTCTCTTTTGTGATAACAAGCGACTGCCTATTGGAAAGGTGCTTCCTTTTTATGGTCGACATGATAGTAGTTTGCAATTATCAAAGCAAATGGGATGGGATTCTGAATTAAAGTCCGAGGTATGGACAGAAATTATTTCTCAGAAAATCTTAAACCAAAGTACGTTTTTATCGATGTTGAATTACGATGAAAAAGCTGATTCATTAATAAAGTTACATGAAACTTTAGAGATATTTGATCCAACTAATCGGGAAGGACATGCAGCTAGGATATATTTCAATCAGCTTTTTGGAAATGATTTTACGAGGGAACAAGAAAATGATATTAATAGTGGGCTGAATTATGGCTATACATTATTGTTGAGTGTTTTTGCGCGAGAATTGGTGAAATCGGGGTGTATGACGCAATTTGGTTTAAAGCATTCTAATCAATTTAATGACTTCAATTTCGCCAGTGATATAATGGAACCTTTTAGACCACTAGTGGATCAAATTGTGTATGAAAAGCGAAATGAGGATTTTCAAGTAATCAAACGCTCCTTATTTGAATTATTCAACAAGCAGTTTGACTATAATGATCAGCATATGTTTTTAACAAATATTGCTAGTGATTACACGAAAAAAATAGTAAAAGTCTTAAATGAAGAAAGGGAAGGAGTTCCTGAATTTAGGATATGAGTTATCGATATATGAGAATGTTATTAATGTTTGATATGCCGACAGACACAGCCAAAGAAAGAAAAGCGTACCGTCAATTTCGACGCTTTATACTGAGCGAGGGTTTTATTATGCATCAATATTCCGTTTATAGTAAAATTTTATTAAATGGAACTGCTAGTAAGGCAATGCTCGCGCGCTTGAAACAACAAAATCCTAAAAAAGGCCTGATTACGCTATTGACTGTTACCGAAAAACAGTTTGCACGTATGGTATATTTAAGTGGTGAACAGAATAAAAGTGTAGGTAATTCAGATGCCAGACTCATTTTCTTAGGAGATGCTATCGATGAATTTTAATTTTAAACTACTTGATGAGCCTATAACAATTGAGGATTCGACCATATTTGTGATAGAAGATGTACGTGTTTTTGCAAATGTTGCAAAGTTGTTCTATCAATATGATGAAACAGAGGAATTAAAAGTTTTCAACGCGAAACAGCAGCCCTTAAAAAGTAGTGAATTGATGTTGGTTACAGATATATTAGGCCACGATATCAATTCTGCTGCAACGTTAAAATTAATTTATGCTGATTTAGAGCAGCAACTTAATGAAAAGCCCGAAGTAAAATCAATGATTGATAAGTTAACTGCGACAATTAGCGAGTTAATAGGTTACGAGCTATTGGAGCATGAACTAGATTTAGAAGAAGATGAAATCACGGTTATTGAATTATTTAAAGCTTTAGGAATAAAAATAGAAACTAAAAGTGATACAATTTTTGAGAAATTAATTGAAATTGTACAAGTCTATAAATATTTATCAAAGAAAAAATTGTTAGTTTTTATTAATGTATGTGCTTATCTTACAAAGGAAGAGTTGGTAGAATTAAGACGGTATATTTCTTTGTATCAAGTGAAAGTTTTGTTTATTGAACCTAGAAAAACAGACGGCTTTTCGCAGGTTATTCTGGATTCGGATTATTTTCTGCATGTGGAAAATGGTGTTTAAGGACCGGACGTTCTTTGAAAATAAAATATAGTTTAATTAATTTATTAAAGCAGCATTCAAAATTGAAATCTTGCTATGGATAAGTAGCGCGATTACGGAATCTTGGAGGATAAAAAATTCTACGAGGTTTTAGAGCTATGTTATTTTGAATGCTAACAAAACACGTCCCTCGTCGATAGCTTTAACCATGCGGTTTTAGAGCTATGTTATTTTGAATGCTAACAAAACTCATCACTTATGTTTTTGTAAGAAATGAACGTTTTAGAGCTATGTTATTTTGAATGCTAACAAAACTTAAAAATTCGATTTGAAGTGCCTGTTGAGGTTTTAGAGCTATGTTATTTTGAATGCTAACAAAACTGAAATATTACATGCAATCTTTTATGAATCGTTTTAGAGCTATGTTATTTTGAATGCTAACAAAACGCCCATCTAGGCTTAAACGCCCCTCGTCAAGTTTTAGAGCTATGTTATTTTGAATGCTAACAAAACTTAAGTATCGGTTGTATGACACAACTAATTGTTTTAGAGCTATGTTATTTTGAATGCTAACAAAACCCGTAATTAACGAGGGCGACCCTGCTGCCTGTTTTAGAGCTATGTTATTTTGAATGCTAACAAAACATTCTAGGAAGTCTACCAGAGACGAGAAAAGTTTTAGAGCTATGTTATTTTGAATGCTAACAAAACTGGAAATAGATTATTTAAAACGCTTCTTTCGTTTTAGAGCTATGTTATTTTGAATGCTAACAAAACTCATTCTCCTTCACGTGTTGCGGTTGAGCTGTTTTAGAGCTATGTTATTTTGAATGCTAACAAAACCTCCTTTAATTAATCTCCCTCGATAAGTATGTTTTAGAGCTATGTTATTTTGAATGCTAACAAAACGTTAATAAAAGTTTTTAAATATGACGATAAGTTTTAGAGCTATGTTATTTTGAATGCTAACAAAACTTTCATCATTTGAACTTATCCAGTCTAATAGTTTTAGAGCTATGTTATTTTGAATGCTAACAAAACCTGGCTATACAATCTTAAAAAGAGCGAAGAGTTTTAGAGCTATGTTATTTTGAATGCTAACAAAACCGGCACGTCAAAACGGTTGGAAAGTGATCAGTTTTAGAGCTATGTTATTTTGAATGCTAACAAAACAAAAAAGTTGGTGCTGTGGCGCATGTTCCTGTTTTAGAGCTATGTTATTTTGAATGCTAACAAAACCTGATGATATGCCTTGGCCACGTTCAAATGGTTTTAGAGCTATGTTATTTTGAATGCTAACAAAACTTGACTAATGCGCTTCTTGAAATTGTGTCCGTTTTAGAGCTATGTTATTTTGAATGCTAACAAAACTCCATTTGCTTCGATTTTTTTCCGGATTAAGTTTTAGAGCTATGTTATTTTGAATGCTAACAAAACTAAAAACAGCCATTCGCAACTAATTGAGCAGTTTTAGAGCTATGTTATTTTGAATGCTAACAAAACTCTCCGCCGCCATTTCGGTGTAGCAGGTGCGTTTTAGAGCTATGTTATTTTGAATACAAATGTCTAAGAAACAAATGTTTTCATAAAACAGTTCTTAGTAGATTTTAAAAATGACTACAAAAGTTTAAAAAGGAGACCACCACATTGAAAAAGTCCTCAATCATTTTTATTTTTTGCGCACTCCTCCTAACAGCATGCTCAACCACCCAAAAACAAACACAAACCACCGAAGCGACAGGCACGATAGAACAAGTAGAAACAGGATCAATTTTAATCAAAGACTTCAAAGAAAAAAACGACGAAACGAACCCAGAATCCAGCATACGTTTCCAAATCGCCAACAAATACTACGACGAAACAGGAAACAAAATAAAACTAACCGAACTAAACAAAAATGACAATGTAAAAATCATTTTAACAAAAAACTTCCCAATCCAAGAAACCTTTCCAGCCCAAATAGACTCAAAATACGTCCAAAAAATCATCCTACTAAATAAATAAAACTCTCTCACCCGCAGAGAGTTTTTTCGTTCCTCAAAAAAATAAAACTAAAACCCTTGCCTTGGTGTGAACTCCAAGGTTTATAATTCTATATGTAAAGAACGAAACGAGGTGATGGATGATGAATATCAAGCAAGCGGCCGATATGTTTGGACTTACGGTAGATGCGTTGCGGTACTATGAGCGGGTTGGTGTTATTCCGCCAGTCCATCGTAACGAAAGTGGTTACCGGGATTACAAAACAAGTGATTTGAACTGGGTTTATCTCGTGAAAAAATTGCGGAATGCGGGATTGTCGGTGGAATCTTTAATTGAGTTTGCCACACTTGCCCAACTTAGAGAAACGCAAAATGTCGAAGCGGCGCAGAAACAAGTTTTGATTGACCAACTAAAAGAATTAGACGAAAAATTAACCGAGATGAAGCAGGTCAGAGATTTACTTGTTTACAAAATTGATACTTACGATAGCCACATTGCCCAGTTTAAAACAGGCGAATTGACAGCGGATAATGTAGAAAAATTATGGGAACGGGACAAATTTTAAATCTAATAGGAGGAATTTTAGATGAAAACAGTGAGATTAAATAATGGTGTAGAAGTACCTATTCTTGGTTTTGGAACTTATCAAATTCCCGATGCAAACGAAGCGGAGCAAGCGGTCAAAGATGCGATTACTGCGGGCTATCGTCATATCGATACTGCGCAAAGTTATATGAATGAAGAAGATGTAGGTCGCGGAATTGCGGCGTCTGGCGTGGATCGAAAAGAGCTATTTATTACAACGAAAATCTGGGTAGAAAATGTTAGTTATAAAGGTGTCATGAGTTCCTTTGACCGGTCGTTAAAACGTTTAAGCGTGGATTATATTGATTTGCTGCTAATTCATCAACCTTTTAATGATGTTTACGGCGCATGGATGGCGATGGAAGAATTACAGGCAGAAGGTAAAATTAGGGCGATTGGCGTATCGAATTTCAGCGTGGATCGAGTGATTGACCTAGCTGCCTTCAATGATGTAACGCCGCAAGTTAACCAAATTGAAGTCAATCCTTTCCAACAACAAACCGGAAATCTCGAGGTTTTGCGAAAAGAAGGTGTTGCAGTAGAAGCATGGGCGCCGTTCGCGGAAGGTAAAAATGATATCTTTAACAATCCAGTTCTAACAAAAATTGGAGCGAAATACGATAAATCTGCTGCTCAAGTAATTTTACGTTGGCTAGTAGAACAAGATATCATCGTCCTAGCAAAATCTGTAAAACCAGAGAGAATGGCTCAAAATTTAGCCGTATTTGATTTTGAGTTAACCGATGCAGATAAAAAAGAAATTGCGAGCTTAAACCAAGGTGAAAGCCAATTTTTCTCGCATGCCAATCCAGAAATGGTCAAATGGATGGCGAGTCGCAAACTAAATGTATAAATAAAAACGAGGTCTGCGTAAGTGCAGAACCTCGTTTTTTATTATCCGTTAATGTCGATAGCTTTAATCCAACCTAATGAACTGTGGCTGTCTTTAATATGCAACCAATCTTCGCCTAGAATAGTAGCTGTTTGATCCACTACTAAAAGTTTCCCATAGTAGAAACCAACTGCTTTTGATTTAGTACTCGTTGCTTCTACTGGCTTGTTGTATAGTGTTGCTGTTGGATCTTGTACATAAACGACTTGTGTAGCTGGTTTTTCTTCAGCGGGAGTGTAAAAGATATTTAAGTCTTTCTCACTAACCCAGCCAACCATTTTTCCATCTAACTTGAACTGGTACCAAAGGATATTTCCAACTTTAGCGCGAGTTACAAGTTCTAATTTTTCATCGCCATAATCAGCAAGTGGTGCTAATTTTTCTGCGTTTTTTGTGTTGAATGGTGCAGTCCATACGTTGTCAGTTACTGATTTACTAACTGTGGCATAGCCGTCATAAGAAGTTTGTTCCGTAATGCGGTCATACAAACGATCATTCAACTTATCAGCGCGAACCCATCCGATTACTTCGCCACCTTCTGAAAGTTGGAACCAAGCATAGCCGTCACGCGTAATTTTTTTGCCGGCTTGAAGGGCTTTTCTATCATATTTTGCGATAGTGCCGTTATCGAATTGTTTTTCAGGATTAGGCAGACGGTAAATATGAGCGTTTAAATCATCTACATATTTTGTGAGTGCCACATTTTCTGCGTCCTTCTGGTGATAACTAAGGTTAAGCGCATTGCTATTCACCCAACCGATATCTTTGTTGTTTTCGCGAATAAAGTACCATTGGCCTTTTTCCGTTTTAGCTTCCCAAGAAATTTCTAGGTTGCGTCCAGTATAATTTTTCAAAGTACCGAGCTCGCTAGCATTTGTAGTATTGTATGGTGCGGACCAAATGACTTCTTGTTCTTTGCTCTCAGCTACTGTGCCGATAGCGGCTAGGGCCTGGTTGGATTCGATTTTGTCGTAAACAACATCATATTGATCTAAATTGTAACGCTCAATAATGGCTACTAATTTAGAAACATAATCCGGGTCAGTCGCATAGCCGCCGTCTTTAATAGCTTGCAATGCTTTACGGTAATCAGTTTCACCAACAGCGCCTTGGTAACGACTGTTTTCGGTAATTAAAGCAGTGTGATCTTCTATCGATTCTTTCCAACTCGGGTAAACGCGGAAGTTAGCCGTAGTTGAGCCGGATGCTTCCATTGTACCCATTGAAACCGAATTGCCTTTATAAGTTCCTTTAATACCAAACAAGTTATTGGAGTTCTGGCTTAAACCACTTTCGCCCCAATTAGATTCTAAAATAGCTTGCGCAAGCGTTACACTCGTAAGCAATTTACCATCGCGATATCCATCCTGAGCCGCTGGTAAAATCTCATCAATAAACGCTTGTTGCGAAGTAGTTAAATCAGCTTGAGCAGTTTGACTACCTCCTGTTTCTGCACCAGCATTTATAGAAACGACTAAAAATGCCACTATCAGCAGAATAATCCCTGGTTTTATAAACTTTTTGTTCAAATTTCAATGCACTCCTTTATATATATCTGCCACTATAGTATCAATAAATAAGTTGTAAAAACTATTACATTTCTATGACGAAAAACATCTAAACTCCCAAAGCGATTGGCGCACAACGACTAAACTGCGAAATCGTAAATATGTAAATTTTGTGAAAATCCCTTCAAATTGTTTTTATAAAGAAGAAATAAGCAATATGTGAAAAAATAAAACAGCCATGCTATAATAAACAGTATGTCAGCGCATTCATTTTTGGAGGTTTTTATATATGTTAAACGAACAACAAATTACTAGATTGCTATACCGATTACAAGATCCTGTTTTAGAAGCGAGCTTAGAGGAAACAGAAGGTATTTTAGAAGTACAAGTACTTGAAGAAACAGCGAACATCAAAATCGCATTAGCTGATCCAGCAATAGAAACGGATCATTTTGTTCATAATATAGAAGAACTTCTCACCCAATTTGGTGTAAATGAAATAAATATCGAGCTGGAATACTTACCGGCAGCAGTGATTGACCGTATTTTCCAAGCAAGAGATAATATACTTTCCGAATCTAGCGAAACGAAATTTTTAGCAATCGCGAGTGGTAAAGGCGGCGTTGGAAAATCAACTGTGTCCGCTAATCTTGCCGTCGCCCTAGCTAAACAAGGGAAAAAAGTAGGATTACTAGACGCGGATATATATGGATTCAGCATCCCTGTACTATTAGGGACAACAGAATCACCCCGCAAAGAAAATGGCCAAATCATTCCAGTCGAAACGCACGGTATCCAAATGATTTCCATGGATTTCTTTGTAGAACCAGGAGAACCAGTTATTTGGCGCGGACCAATGCTAGGCAAAATGATCAAAATGTTTTTAGAAGAAGTAAGATGGGGGAAACTAGATTACTTACTTATCGATTTACCACCCGGAACAGGGGATGTTGCGCTAGATATCCACACGCTTATCCCGAAATGCAATGAACTTATTGTCACCACGCCGCACTATGCAGCCGCTTCAGTTGCATCACGAGCAGGATACATGGCAGCAAAAAATAACCATAAAATCATCGGCGTAATTGAAAATATGTCGTACCTTACCTTAGAAGATGGACAAGTTTTAAAAGTATTTGGACAAGGCGGCGGAGAAAAAGTAGCTGCAGACCTAGAAACACAACTTTTAATACAAATGCCAATAGAACAACCAGAACCAAACGGAAACGGCTATGTATCAGCTCTTTTTGACTCTTCAAGCAACTCAGGAAAAGCCTATAAAACACTTGCTGAGAAAATAATTCCATATTTATCATAAAAACTTTGTAAAAAGTATTGACGAAAGGCAAAAATCTTGGTATATTTATAAACGTTGCTGATGCGGACAAAACGCTTTCGCAGCAAAAGAAACTGACCTTTGAAAACTGAACAAAAAAGAAGACGAAAAGCAATGAGACGTAAAGTCTCACTGGTAATCGCAGGGCAGAA